>JAOUQA010000132.1 GCA_029879605.1 Gammaproteobacteria bacterium | reverse complement strand
GTTTGCCAGGCCGTCCGTATCATTTTCGCCACCATCGGTAATACTGATACGAATACAGTGATTGCCTTCATCCAGGCTGCTGCCCCAGGTAGTAGCGGTACTTGCAGGGCAGGTGCCTGCAGAACCTGCAGTGGAAACTACCTTGTCTGTTGTGTCGGTAGAAAATGCTTTCCAGCCATCAGACGTTGAATATTTACGCACCCCGGCATTTTTTGGTAAAGCTGTTGCCAGGGGAACGATCACGTCCACAGTATCGTTCTGGGCTAAACCACTGACCCTGAAGTTGAAATAACCACCGATGCCACTTTGCACAACATTGGTAATGTCGGTGGCATTGGCCACTGCAGCACAGTCAGTAGTGGCATTGTTTTTAATATTATTCAGGCTGACGGTTGCCGAGTCACTGTAAGAACAGGCGGCGATATTACCCATGGTGAGTTTGCCTGCGCTGGATTCCAGTACATAGCTGCTGGCATTATTGTTCTGTAACTGCAACTGTGTAGGTATAGTTAAATTATCAATACCATCCACATCATCGGATATGCCGTCATTATCCGTATCAGTGAAAGCGGCAACAGTGCCTGTGTTTACAATGGTAATAACAAGACTGGAGAGTGAATTTTCAATTGGACTGGTATTACCGTTTTTAACACCTACACTGACCAGGTACTGACCGGGGGCTATGCCGCTGGGATCAATATTGTTCAAGGTGTCAGTGGTGATGGCTACGCCGCCATCAATGGCATCGTCGGTAAATGCCCAGTTGAAGATATAACCTGTGGTATTAGTAATATCAGTGGATACACTAAAAACACCACCAGTGGTTAGTACTCGACCGTCAGTGGCCACGCCACCCTGAGTAACACTTAAAGTGCTCGCTACGCCGGGTGTTGTAGGAGGGCAGGTGAGGCATATCATATCCATAACCCAGCTACCGGTGAAACTGTCAAAGGGACCGCCAACAATTAGTGAGTCCCAGCTCAGTCTATAGGTGCCGTCAAAATTATCCACTACACTGGCGTTAGAGTTACCCTGGTTAAATTCGTTGCCATTCCAGTAGGCATAAAACGAACTCATATCTGCGGTCAGGTTTACCAGGTCGATGGTGGGTGCCGGGTGAGTCAGGGCATCAACGCCGGTTTGTGCCGTATAGGTGGATACCGGTTGACCGAAGAAGTCAAAGTCCGCCAGCAGTTCCGGTTGATCGATGGATGCCTGGTACGTGCCTTCGACTAGTATACCGGGTGTTGCACCGGCTGTTCCAACTGCAATTTCAACCGGTGAGCTTGTAACACCGTTTGACATGAAGAAGGTGCCACGGGTGATTTCAAAATCAGCAGCATTAACAGTGCCTGCGACAAGCAGTGCAGGCAGCAGTGTATATAATGGCTTTAATTTTATATTTGTATTTTTGTTAAATATCATTTTTTCAAACTCCGAAATTCTTGAATACCTGAAGGGTTACCATTTAATGCCCAGGCCTACACCCATGGATCGTTGTTTCATACTGATGGCTGCATTGTCTGTTGTGATATCGGGATTAGAGCCTAGTGGCTGGAATAATGTTTTACCCGTTATGGTGTTTTCAAAGCCGTGTACATAACTTGCTGTGATTTCGATATCTTCACGAAAGTTGTAACTGGCACCCATGGTCAGGTGTGATTCAATGGTTGCCGGCGCTACCATGTTAAATAATACCTGGTCTGCAGGAATCGTTGCTTCGCCATAATTTAAACCGGCACGTACTTTTATTTTTTCATTATAGCGATACTCGGCTCCGAGTTTGTAAACGGTTTGATTAGTCCAGCCAAAGCCCAGGCCCTGGTCGCCGCCGATTTTACATTCTACAGAGTCTACACCTGGGCAGAGTGGATTGAATTCAGTTGAATTGTAAGCATAGGGGCCAGGGTTGCCGACTGATGCGATATCACTGAAATTAATCTGCTGGATATCAAATTTAACGGTTAAATCTGGCATGGCGTTATATGAAAAACCCAGTGCATAATGCTCAGGTATGTCGAAGTCACCGTGTTCAGCAAACAAACTGCTGTAGTCTTCAAACTCTGTCATATAAACGCGGGAAGAGTAATTCACACCTACTGTTAAATCGTTTTCAAGGTAACGACCGGTCCAGCCCAGGCGTATGCCCGCACCGTATGAAGTATCTGTACCCATATCAGACACATTACTCCTGGTAGCCGCCATGTTAAGTTCCTGGAATGCTTTTAAACCCCAGGCTTCAAAAATTTGTGCACCTATGACAAAACTGGCGCCAACAGTGTTTGTATCATCGAGTTTGTAGGCAATACTGAGTGGTATCTGAACCTGCATTAACTTGATGCCGACTTTATTGCTATTCGCCAGGTTATTAAAGTTATAAAAGTAACTGGTATTACCGGCAGGCAGTGTCTGATCATACTGGGTACCCATGCCGGCACCAAAAAAGGCAAAGCCCAGGGTGATTTCATCACTGTATTTATAAGTGCCACCCATGGCAGGTACCAGGAACATGTCACCTGGGCTAAAAGGTGTGTCTTCAAAATTGCTTGATTCAACAATGGTAGTGTCACTTAAAGTACCATCTGAATGTGTCACAGTATTGGGTGCATAGAAAAGATCGCCACCAATATCGAAGCGTGTGCCTACATCGGCCATAGTTGCTGGATTGAATGCAGCTGCCAGTCCATCGACACCTTCGGCAACACCAACACCACCCATGCCACGAGATTTAGCGCCAAAACCGATCATGAAATAACCATTGGTTGCAAATACTGACGCTGGAATGGTAAGCCCAATAATGATTGCGGTAGACAGCAATCGTTTTGAAAGTTGATTCATTTTTATTATGCCTCTTTAAGATTTACACTTTTAAGTCTCTATTTATCAATTATATTTTTTTCGAGGTTACAGAGTATTTTGTTAAGTTGCCAAAATATTTTGTAACCAAAACATCTTTATGATGTTTTTACTATTTACTTAGGGGAGAGCTTGTTTAAGGATATCCCGTTTTAAATTAGAGCGTGCTAATAAAGCTTTGTTATAAGTTTTTTATATTTTTATTTATGACGATCAAAAACACATAATTAAGTGGAGGTAAAGATTAAAGCCTGTTCACAAATCATTCAAGAAGAAAATGAATAAAAAATTTGTTTTATTGATTAAGATTATTTCTGGTGTATTTAAATTAGCTAAAGCTAATGTAATTTAGATGATATACCAATATATATGAATATAGATATGAAATGTTTTTTTAAATACATTATTGAAAATAGATTTGATAAAAAGATCATAAACGAACATGGTTTGCTCTAGGTAGTCTTCTTGCATAATGTGCATGCAAATTTTTTGTGAACATTAATATATGAATTAATTGAACATTAAGTGATTATTCATTCCTGCCTGATTTAATTGATTATGAGTACCGTTGATGCCTGGTGATACTGGTTTAATTAGCTTGATATGGGGCTGATAAGTAAAAGATGTAATATTTCCTGACATAAAAAGTACTATAAACGCTTAAAAAAGACTTTTATGTCGAAAAAGTTTACATTCTATTGATATTTGTAACTAATTGAAATAACAGCAAAAATAATCATTTCTGTTGTTTTTTTGTCTAGTTGATCTCAACAATAGCTGGCTAGAAAAAATTCAGTATGTCGGTAAACCTGACAATAGCAGGGATATTAAAAATATGGTTAATTTCTAATATTTACTAAGTCTTTGATAATTAATATAAAAACAAAATTGGCACACAGGGTGCATTATATGTCCGTGCAAATTATGCAAAAAATCAAATGATGAATTTTGGAGTAATAAATATGAAAAAAACTGCAATTGCTGCGGCACTGTTAATGGCTTCTTCAGCCGCTTCTGCTGCTACTTATAATGTATTAGGTGGTTCATTCTTCATGGGTGGTGTTACACCTGCGGCTACACCACTAACTAGTTCTACTACTATCACTGATGGCGCTTACGATGGTGCTGTGTTTGATAATTTCATCTTCTTCGGTACTCCTGTAAGCACTTATACAGCTAATACTGGTGTTGATGGTGGTAATCACCCAGCACAAGACATCGCTTCTGGTGACATGACCTCTATGTATGCTTTCTGGAATGGTACTGAGTTCAACCAGGGTGGTATGGCTACTGTAACTGATAACGGTGACGGCACTCTGTCTCTGGCTTGGTCTTCACTGATCGTTGGTGGTCCTTTCGATGGCTTCACTGGTGACTGGACTATGGACGTACAGGCTGTTCCAGTTCCTGCAGCAGTATGGTTGTTCGGTTCTGGCCTGGTTGGCCTGGCAGGTATTGCGCGTCGTCGTAAAGCTGCATAATTGGAGTCTCGTTAGAGAACCAATAGAGTATAAAAAAGGGGGCTTTCAGCTCCCTTTTTTTATTTTTAAAATGAATTCGTATTTATATTTGATTTTTCGATAGATTAAATATCAATACCGTAATTTATATTTAATCTGAACAGCACCAGTTTTTGAATATTCGATAGTTTGTTGTTCTATCAGTCAGTTTACAGGCTGCAAACTTTTTTAACTACAGGACGGTGACAGTAATGGGTAATGTTTATTCAAAGAATTCTATGTTATTTATTACCTGTCTAGTCTTTATATTTTTGCAGGCTTGTACTTCAGTAGCCACGTTTCCCACAGTCGCTCGAGCAGGTGATACGGTGTCACTCATGGTGGGGAGTAGCGAAAAAGCCAGAAAAGATACAGTTTCAGTGATATTGACAGATGCAGCAGGTGCTGACTGGGATTTACAGTCATTGGGGCTGGTGCGTTCCGTTTTTAATCTCAGGGCAGATGGTCGTGCTGTAGGTCAGCACTATGCGTCTTATTCTGAGAAATATTTTTCCTGGTTTATGGGGCATGAGCCGGTGCAAACGGTTTTGGTTACCGATATCCCGGTTTCAGTTGCACCTGGCAATGCAACTATTACGGTGAATACCCTGGTTAATGATGATAGTTCTGGTGTCGCTTTACCTTATGTCATCAATCTGGAAATTATTCCTGGCCTGGGACAGCAGGATAATTTTGAACGACAGGATTTTGGTGGCAACCTGCCAGTTGACTTTTCCCGGCTTGAACCTGCACCCCATGCCAAAATAAATTTTGGTAATACTGGCGATGTCGTCATCGGCGCTGCATCACTAGTTGTTGATTTTGATGAAACAGTGGTAAATCCGGGCGATATTAATTTATATGTGCCTGAGTCAACTATGCGTGGCACCCCAGCCGATCCAGGCTCATTCGGTGAAACCCAGCGTATGGTGTACTGGCGTCAGGATGGTAATCAACTTTATATCGATGTCATTGCACCCCAGGGCATCAAGCAGACCTATCTTCTGGTTTATATTGTTCATCCTACAGGTTTGTCAGGCTCTGCAAACATGAGTATCACCAGTGCTGATATATATGATGTGAATGGTGATGTGATCTCACTTGCACCGACACTGGAATATTATGCAAATTAAAGTTGGTCGGGCCTAAGGCGCGGTATAGATAAATACAGGGAGTTAAAATGAAAATAAAATCAATTATACTGTTTAGCTTTCTGTTATTCAGTATCCAGCCTGTTAAAGCCGCCACATATGACATCCTGGGTGGAACATTTCATGCGCCTTTCTGGTCCGCTGAGCCAACTATTTTAACAAGTAGTGAGCAGCTTATTGATGGTGAATACAGCGGGCGCTTTGATGATTTTATTTTCTGCGGCTGTCCTACTACTACCTATTTTTCGCCAACAGGAGTCGATGGGGTTAATCATCCTGCACCAACAATTGATCTTGATGCAGGTATTGCAGATATGACATCTTTTTATGCATTCTGGAATGGGACTGAATCTAATCAAGGTGGGATGGCTGTTATTAATAGTAATCTGGATGGTACTTATACGCTTTCGTGGGATAAATTGTTGGTGGGTGGTCCTTTTGATGGTTTTACTATTTACTGGACCATGGATATTCGTCCCGTGCCATTGCCTGCTGCATTTTTGGCTAATGGCTTCGGGTCTGGTTGGACTATTTAGCCTGTCACGTAAAAAATCTAATACATAGGATATAAAAGTGATGAAGCTCAAATTATCGTTCCTTATAGTAATTTTGTTCCTGTCTGTTAGTACACTAAAAGCAGCGACATACGATATTCTCGGCGGTACTTTTTATATGGAGCTTGTTTCACAAGAGATAACCATGCTCACCAGTTCATATCAAATTACTGATGGTAGTTATATAACAGGAACAGAAGTCAATAGCAGCGGTGAAGTTGTAGATACCAGTAAAGTTTTTGATGATTT
>JAOUQA010000131.1 GCA_029879605.1 Gammaproteobacteria bacterium | reverse complement strand
GCCCGGCGTAAATTTTTAAAAACCGACAAAACTGAATTTAATCACCTGGAAGATGTGGTGAAACGCATTGCCCTGAGTCGTTTTGATGTGGATATTAATTTGCATCACAACCAGCGTGCGATAAAACAGATGCGTTCAGCGACAGATCAGCTGGCCATGGAAAAACGCATTGCTGAAATCTGTGGTAAAGCCTTTATCGAACATGCTGTACACATGGAATTTGAAGCGGCCGGTTTCAAGCTTCATGGCTGGATTGCATTGCCGGCTTTTTCCCGTTCCCAGGCGGACATGCAATATTTCTTTGTTAATGGTCGAATGATCAGGGATAAACTGGTCACCCATGCCGTGCGCCAGGCCTACCAGGATGTGCTCTACCATGGTCGACATCCGGCTTATGTTTTATATTTTGAATTAAATCCCGAACTGGTTGATGTGAATGCGCACCCGACCAAGCACGAAGTGCGGTTTCGAGATAGTCGTGGTGTGCACAGTTTTCTGTTCAAGGCGATTCATGATGCCCTGGCAGATGTTAAACCGGTCGATCAGCTGGAGGCAGTATCAACAGCACCCGGCAGCGACAGGCATTTTTTACAATCGTCACAAACACCTTTATATGGTTACACACCCCCTCGTCAGAATTCCATGGCATTAGGTGTTGAAGAGCAGATGCGTGCCTATGGCAACCTGGCCAGCAATGATTATTTTGAAGGCAGGCAGCAAGCATTACCGGGTGATGGAAATAATGACGATATTCCACCACTGGGTTATGCCATTGCGCAACTACAGGGGGTATTCATACTGGCCCAAAATGCAGCCGGTATGATTGTGGTGGATATGCACGCGGCCCATGAGCGTATTACCTACGAGCGACTGAAATCGGCCATGGCTGAAGGCGCAATAAAATCCCAGCCTCTGCTGGTACCCATGGTGATTGCAGTGAGTGAAAAAGAAGCCGCACTGGCTGAACACCAGCAGGTCGTTTTTACCGAGCTGGGATTTGAACTGGATCGTTCCGGCCCCGAGTCACTGAAGATACGTCAGGTTCCCATCATCCTGGCTAACAGTGATGTAGAAACCCTGGTGCGGGATGTATTATCAGACCTGGTCAGTGTCGGTAGCAGTGAACGAATTCGGCAGGCGATGAATGAGGTGCTGGGGACTATGGCCTGTCATGGTTCGATACGGGCTAATCGTAAAATGACCCTTCCCGAAATGAATGCACTGCTCAGGGATATGGAAACGACTGAACGCAGTGGCCAGTGTAATCATGGTCGCCCAACCTGGGTTCAGTTCACCATGGATCAGATGGATAAATGGTTCCTGCGTGGCCAGTAAACGTTTAGAAAAGTCCGCAAATGAACGCGAATAAACGCAAATTGATTATTTGTTAGTATGTTTTGTTATGCTGAATATAGTTTGGGGATTTTGGTTGTATCTATATACATTACTAGAAACGAAATACAAAACCACATAAATTAAAGCCGTTTATTTGCGTTTATTTATGGAAAATATTAAATGCTTACTAGATGAATTTATCTCTTAAATATAAGAAATTGCATGTCCGGACTGATTATTCAAAAATCCCTAATTAAAAATGTTCCTAAAGCCATTTTCATCATGGGTCCAACGGCCTCGGGTAAAACTGACCTGGCGGTTGAATGTGTCAGGCGGTTTCCCTGTGACATTATCAGTGTCGATTCCGCCCTGGTGTATAAACACATGGATATAGGTACGGCAAAACCGGATGCATCGGTATTAAGCAGTGCTCCCCATCGCCTGGTTGATATTATCGAACCCACCGAGGCCTATTCTGCTGCCAGTTTTAGACAGGATGCTTTAAGAGAAATGGCAGAGATTACCGCTGCCGGACGTATCCCTGTACTGGCCGGTGGCACTATGCTGTATTACCGGGCATTACAGCAAGGACTGTCAGAATTGCCATCGGCTGATACGGGCATCAGGCAGTCACTTGAGCAGCAGGCAGCGGACAAGGGCTGGGATTTTATGCACCAGTACCTGGCCAGTGTTGACCCTGAATCGGCACAGCGTATTCACCCGAATGATCCCCAGCGTATTCAGCGTGCACTGGAAGTCTATGAAATGACCGGTCGAAGTCTGACCGAGTTCTGGGCCGAGCAGCAGGCTGAGCCTTTGCCCTATGATGTCATCAAAATTGCCCTGGTACCGGATGACAGGGAGTTATTAAGGCAAAGAATTGCCCAGCGCTTTCAACTCATGCTGGAGCAGGGTTTTGTCGATGAAGTAAAGGGATTAATGGCCAGGGGTGACCTGAATCTGGAGTTGCCGTCAATGCGTTGTGTGGGTTATCGCCAGGTCTGGGAATACCTGGAAGGCAGGATGGATGAGGCTTTAATGGCGGAAAAAGCCATTACTGCGACTCGTCAACTGGCCAAAAGACAGTTAACATGGCTGAGAAAAGAGGAAATGTGTAATTTTTTTGATTCAAACAGCCTGAATGTGCCAGAAATGATGAAAAAATTGAAAACTTCACTATCCTTATAAACACGGAACCAACACATAACCCCGTGAATCTTTAAATATTAGAAAATCCTTATATAGGATTAACAATAACAAGCATACTCAGATCATATGAGTGGGCAATATTAAAACTATAAAAATGGGAGAGGACCATGCCAAAAGGGCAATCACTGCAAGAACCCTTCCTTAACGCGCTACGTAAAGAACGAGTACCTGTGGCTATCTACCTGGTCAATGGCATAAAACTGCAGGGTCAGGTGGAATCATTTGATCAGTTTGCAGTGTTACTGCGTAATACTGTCACCCAGATGGTTTACAAACATGCGATTTCTACTGTTGTGCCAGCAAGACCCGTTAAGTGGTCAGTTGGTACCGAAGATTTCGGTGACAGTGACGGTCCGGGGAATAGCTGAATAACAGACAGCCCAAATAGCAAATAGAACGGCCGCTCTCATAGCGGCCGTTTTGCGTGTATAATTCAGGTTTTCTACATATTAATGTAATGAGGTATACGATTGTTTGAACGTCCCGGTATAGGTGAACGGGCAATTCTGGTTCATATGGATCTAAACGATGAGCATCATCGTGAGAACCTGAATGAATTCGAAGAACTGGCGACATCCGCTGGCGCCAGTGTTGAGCATGTGGTGACTACCCGTCGTTATTCCCCTGATCCCAAATATTTTATTGGCCGAGGCAAGGCTGAAGAGATTCTTGATTATATCGAGGCTAATAATATTGAGCTGGTTTTATTCAATCATGCCCTGAGTCCGTCCCAGGAAAGAAATCTTGAAGCCCTGTTCAAATGCCGAGTGCTGGATCGAACCGGGCTGATCCTGGATATTTTCGCCCAGCGTGCCCGCACCTTTGAAGGTAAGTTACAGGTGGAACTGGCTCAGCTTAAACACCTCTCGACCCGGCTGGTCAGGGGCTGGACCCATCTGGAACGGCAGAAAGGGGGCATAGGCTTAAGAGGCCCCGGTGAAACCCAGCTGGAAACCGACCGTCGTTTACTGGCACAGCGTATTAAACAGATTAATAAACGCCTGGCTAAGGTACGCAAGCAGCGTGAACAGGGGCGACAGTCTCGACAGAAAGCTGAAGTACCAACAGTTGCACTGGTGGGTTATACCAATGCCGGTAAATCAACCCTGTTTAATGCCTTAACTGAATCCGATGTTTATGCCCAGGATCAATTGTTTGCAACCCTCGATCCCACGCTACGTCGTTTACCGATCAGTGATGCCCAGTCAGTCATACTGGCGGATACGGTCGGCTTCATTCGGCATTTACCACATGACCTGGTTGCGGCCTTCCGCTCCACATTACAGGAGACTGAAGAGGCTCACTTACTGTTGCATGTAATAGATGCCTCGGATGAACTGCGGCTGGAAAATATTGAAGCGGTTGACAGTGTGTTGAGAGAAATCGGTGCTGAAGAGGTGCCGCAGATTCAGGTGATGAACAAGATCGATCGCCTCGAAGTCGAGCCCAGGATAGAAACCGATGATGAGGGCCGGGTGAAACGGGTCTGGGTATCGGCGAAAACCGGGGACGGCCTGGACCAGCTGAAACAGGTGCTGGAGGCTTATTTCTGGCGCGACCAGGTGACGGGTATTCTCTGCCTGGCACCGGAACAGGCCAGGATTCGTGCCTTACTCTATGATATTCATGCTGTTCAGTCTGAGAATACAGATGCTTCAGGTAACTACCTGTTACAAATCAATATTGCCCGTCGAGAATTGCTCCAGCTGGCAAGCCGGGAAAATATTCCTCAGCAGCAGTTGTTTCCAGAATCTGCCAGTGCCTCCCTGGCCCAGGCTGTCTAATTAATGATTCGCCTTGATTAAGGTGTAATTTCAAATTCAACAGGTTACAATGCGCGTTCCTTTTTAATCGATAATAAAAGCGGAGTCAGCGAATGGCCTGGAATGAACCGGGTGGCAATAAAAATCAGGATCCATGGGGTAACCGTGGAAATGATCAGGGGCCACCAGATTTAGATGAAGTCTTTCGTAAGTTCCAGGAAACACTGGGCGGTATTTTCGGCAGTAAAGGCTCAAAGGGATCCGATTCATCATCAGGTGGAATGGGTATTGGCATTATCCTGCTGATTATTTTTACAATCTGGATGCTTACCGGTATTTATAAACTGGAAGAAGCCGAGCGCGGCATTATTCAGCGTTTTGGTAAACATGTGGATACCACCCAGACAGGTCTACACTGGCACTGGCCATATCCGATTGAAAGCCTGACTAAAGTTAATGTCTCAGAACGTAAACAGTTTGCCGTCAAGGCGACCATGCTGACCCAGGATGAGAATATCGTTGATATTGAAGGTTCGGTGCAATACCAGATTACTGATGCGGCGAATTATGTATTTAATGTTCGTTATCCTGAAACTACCTTGTCCCAGGCTACTGAAACATCATTAAGGCAGGTAATTGGTCGCAGTAAAATGGATTTTATTATGACCGAGGGTCGTGATCAAATTGCTTCTCGTATCAAGGAAACCATTCAACAAATTATTGATGCTTATGGCGTTGGTTTGAGTGTTTTTGAAGTCAATATTCAGGAGGCCAATCCACCCCAGCAGGTACGTGATGCCTTCCAGGATGTAACTCAGGCCCGTGAAGATAAAGTACGCCTGGTTAATGAATCAGAAGCTTATCGTAACGAAGTAATACCCAAGGCACGTGGTCAGGCAGCTCGTTTACGTGAAGAAGCTGATGGTTATAAACAGGAAGTGGTTGCCAGGGCAGAAGGTGAAGCCAAGCGTTTTACCCAGTTGTTAAAAGAATATAACAAGGCACCGGCTGTGACCCGTGATCGTATTTATCTTGATACGGTTGAATACGTGTTGAGTAATTCAACAAAAGTTATGATTGATGTAGAAGGTGGTAACAACCTGTTGTACCTGCCACTGGATAAACTAATTCGTAATGAAAGTTATAATTTACAGATGCCTGAGAATCTGCAGTCAACATTGCCGCGGGAACGTAACCGTTCAACAACAGTTGAGAATGAGCGTAGTCGTAACAGTTTAAGAACAAGGGAGGCACGCTAATGTATAAACCAGTTGCTATTATTGGCGTTATTGTTGCTCTTGTGCTTGGTCTGATGTCTATATTTTATGTTGATGAACGTGAACTGGCGATTAAATTCAAATTTGGTGAAATTATTGCATCAGATTATGAGCCGGGAATACATTTCAAAATTCCGTTTATTCACAATGTAAAAACATTTGATAAACGAATTATGACCATCGATGCCAAGGCAGAAAGTTTTTTCACCGGCGAGAAAAAAGACCTGATTGTCGATTCCTTCGTCAAATGGCGCATTATTGATGTTGAAGAATATTTCAAGAAAACCACGGGTGAAGAGTCACGTGCGGGCAGCCTGTTATATGAGACTATTAATAAAGGTCTGCGTGATGAATTTGGTAAACGCACCATCCAGGAAGTTGTAGCAGGTGATCGTACTGAAATCATGGGTGTGATGACGGAACTGGCCAGTGAAAAAGCCAAGACACTGGGTATTGAAGTGGTTGATGTGCGTATTAAACGCATTGACCTGCCTTCGTCAGTCAGTAGCTCGGTATATAGTCGTATGCGTGCAGAGCGTGAACGTGTTGCCAGGGACTTCAGATCAAAAGGTGCTGAGTCTGCCGAACGTATTCGAGCCGATGCTGATCGTCAGAGTAAAGTTGTCCTGGCCGAAGCTTATCGTGATTCAGAAGTAGTACGCGGTGAAGGTGATGCAACGGCAACCGATATTTATGCCCGGGCCTTTGGCCAGAATCGTGATTTTTACCGTTTCT
>JAOUQA010000209.1 GCA_029879605.1 Gammaproteobacteria bacterium | reverse complement strand
CATCAATACGTTGTTTAACCTGTTTATCTTTTATAATGGGTCGTCCCCATTCTCGATCTGTTTCACCGGCCATCTTACTGGTAGCATCAAAACCCATTTTTGATCCCAGGCCTGAAACAGGAGATGCAAAATCGAGATAATCAATCGGGGTATTTTCAATTATGGTTGTATCCCTGGCCGGGTCCATACGTGTTGTCATTGCCCAGATTACATCATTCCAGTCACGTGCATTAATATCCTCATCTACAACAATCACAAACTTGGTATACATAAACTGTCTTAGAAAAGACCAGACACCCATCATCACTCGCTTGGCATGTCCAGGGTACTGTTTTTTCATACTGACCACTGCCATGCGGTATGAACAGCCTTCTGGTGGCAAATAAAAATCAATAATTTCTGGAAACTGTTTCTGTAAGATCGGTACAAACACTTCATTCAGTGCCACACCCAGTATGGCCGGTTCATCAGGCGGACGCCCGGTATAGGTACTGTGATAAATAGGATCCTTACGATGAGTTATAGTCTCGATAGTAAATACTGGAAATTTTTCTACTTCATTGTAATAGCCGGTATGATCACCATAGGGGCCTTCATCTGCCATGTCATCCGGGTAGATAAAGCCTTCCAGCACATATTCTGCTGATGCTGGAACCTGCAATTCACTCAGCTTACATTGAGTCACTTCAGTCTTGCTTCCACGTAAAAGTCCTGCAAAAGCATATTCTGACAGACTATCTGGAACAGGTGTAACCGCCGCCAGAATCGTCGCTGGATCAGCGCCTAATGCAACAGCAACAGGAAATGGTTCGCCAGGATGTGCTTGCTGCCACTCTTTAAAATCCAGGGCACCGCCGCGATGAGACAACCAGCGCATAATCACTTTATTCCTGCCAATGACCTGCTGGCGATAAATCCCCATATTCTGCCGATCTTTATTCGGTCCACGGGTAACTACCAGTCCCCATGTAATCAGCGGTGCTACATCTTCAGGCCAGCAGGTCTGAACAGGGATGGCAGATAGATCTACATTATCCTTTTCAATCATCTGCTGCTGACAATCTGCTTTGTTCACCAGCTTAGGTGCCATATTCAGCACCTGTTTGAAAACAGGTAATTTTTCCCAGGCATCTTTCATTCCCCTGGGTGGATCTGGCTCTTTCAAAAATGCCAGTAGTTTGCCGGTTTCATGCAGGGCATCAACGGTCTCCTGTCCCATACCCATGGCTACTCGCTTTGTTGTTCCAAACAGGTTTGCCAGTACGGGAACCTCAGATCCTTTTACATTTTCGAATAATAAAGCCGGTCCCTCAGCACGTAAGGTTCGGTCGCAGATTTCTGTCATTTCAAGGTAAGGGTCGACCTCCAGGCTGATGCGTTTTAGTTCGCCCTGTTTTTCTAACTGACTAATAAAATCTCTGAGGTCTTTATATTTCATATTTTCTGCAATTATTTTTTACCTTTTTTTTCATTCGCCTTGTCTTTTCCCTTGCCCTTTTTCTCTGATCTGTCTTTCATTTCCTTTTTATTTTTTTTCTCATTACTTTCTTCCTGGCTGTTATCAGCCAGTAACTTAGTAGATCCATTCTTTAACTGATGAAAAGCTTTTGATCCCGGCTTGATACCCATTTGCTTCGCTACAAAACCCCATCCTTTTGCTCGATTACTTTTATATATATCAGCCACATCATCTATAGAACGACCAGATACATTACCAATACTCACAGCCATATAGGCATCTGATGCTGTGAAATTGTAATCAAATACCAGCTTCTCTATCTTGGCAGTAGGAACCTGGTATTCAAAACCAAGAGTTTTGATAAATTCATTAATATTACCATCAGCCTTCAAATCCAGTTTACCCAGGCTTAAATCCAGCTTGGTATCACCGGTACTGGCATTATATTTGACCTGGCCTTCTTTATTTCCTGCATGCACTGTACAAGTCATCAGTAATAATAATGACACAACTATTTTATTAAACATGTTATCTCCAGACTTTTATAATGTATTAGTTCAAACCACTATGTCTTAACAAAGCATCAATTGAAGGTTCACGCCCTCGAAAAGCCTTAAATAAATCCATAGCTTTTGCTGAGCCGCCTTTTTCTAGGATATTAATTAAAAATGCTTTGCCAGTCGTTTCATTAAAAATACCTTCTTCCTCAAATTTAGAAAAAGCATCTGCTGACAAAACCTCGGCCCATTTATAACTGTAATATCCTGCCGCATAACCACCTGCAAAAATATGGCTAAAACCATTCTGAAATTTATTAAATTCTGGCGGTATAACCACTGCCACCTGTTGTCTTACTTCATTCAGTAAGGTCTGTACATCTTTAAAACCTTCCGTGCCATATTCCATATGAAGTCTAAAATCGAACAGCGCAAACTCCAGCTGCCTTACCATCATCATTGCAGACTGAAAGTTTTTTGCCTTGAGTAATTTATCGAACAGGCTATCCGGAAGCGGCTCTCCCGTTTGGTAATGACTGGCGATAAGTTTTAGTCCCTGTTTTTCCCAGCACCAGTTTTCCATAAACTGACTGGGTAACTCTACTGCATCCCATTCAACACCGTTTATACCTGAAACAAATAAAGTATTAATCCTAGTTAGCATATGATGCAAACCATGACCAAACTCATGAAACAGTGTAGTTACCTCATCATGACTTAACAATGCCGGGGTATCCCCAACAGGAGGTGTTAGGTTACAGGTTAAATAAGCAATTGGTAACTGGATAGTCTGATCTATTTCCATGCGTCCGGAACATTCATCCATCCACGCCCCGCCACGTTTTTTTGCCCTGGCATACAGATCAAGATAAAAACCACCTTTTAAACTGTTCTTCTCATCGCGGATTTCATAAAAATTCACCTCTGGATGCCAGACATCAACATCATCAACTCGCTGTATTTGAATTCCATAGAGTTGATGAACAATTTTAAATAAACCATCTATAACTGTCTGTGCCGGAAAATAGGGTTTTAATTCTTCCTGGCTAATTCCGTATTCCTGTTGCTTCAACTTCTCTGCATAATAAGCAATATCCCATGCCTTCATATCTGTAATATTATCAAGCTTTTTTGCAAACTGTTTTAACTGTTCGAATTCCTGTTGGGCACGTGGATATGATTTTTCTACCAGCTGGTTTAAAAACTGTAAAACATCATCTGTTGTATTAGCCATCTTATCTTCTATGGATAATTCAGCATAATTTTTAAATCCAAGCAACTTTGCCATTGCCTGACGATGACTCAATATTTTTTCTATAATATCTGTATTATCAAATTTACTTGCATCCGGCCCTTCTGTAGATGCTCGGGTCGTAAATGCATAATACATTTCCTTTCTTATTTCACGATCATCCGCATAGGTCATAACTGCTATGTAGGAAGGTGCATCCAGGGTAAATATCCAGCCTGTAACTTTTTCAGTTTTTGCTTCCTGCTTACCCATAGCAATAGCATAATCTGGCAACCCTTTTAAAGCAGATTTATCAGTTATACGTAGCTTCCACTCCTGAGTCGCATCCATAACATTGTGTTCAAACTGAGTTTTTAATTCTGATAATTCCTGTTTCAGCTGTTTAAACTTTTTCTTCTTATCATCATCTAGCGCAACACCGCCCAGTTTAAATTTAAGCAGGGCATTTTCAATCGTACGCTTTTTCTCATAACTAAAACTTTCAAAGGCCTTGCTTTCATAAATATGCAAATAGGCTTTATATAAATTTTCATTCTGTGCCTGTTCTGTTGAATATGCACTTAATTTTGGAATACAGGCATCATAAGCCTGGCGTATTTCATCTGAACTCATTACCGAATTTAAATGCCTGACAGGTGACCAGGTTTTTGATAAATAGTTATCCATTAACTCCAAAGGATATATTAACGATTGCCAGCTTATCTCATCCATAGTCTGTTGCAATAGAGACTGCAACTTAGAACGATTTGCTTGTAAAATGTCATCAATAACTGATTCTACCTGGTCTGCCTTGATAGCAGTAAAGGTGGGCAAGGTAGATACATCAAATAAAGAATTACTCATAATTTTTCAGACTACCAAATCATATGCATTAGATGATTTTTAGCCAATCATTAATGAAATTTAATTTTATAAATATTGCGGCTCTAAAAAATAAAGCTAACTAGGTATCAATATTGGCAGCAGCCAGTGCATTTTTCTCAATGAATTCCCGGCGTGGTTCGACCTGATCACCCATCAGTGTCGTGAATACTTCATCGGCTGCTATAGCATCTTCAATTCGAACCTGAAGCATACGTCGTGATTCAGGATTCATAGTTGTTTCCCATAACTGTTCCGGGTTCATTTCACCCAGACCTTTATAGCGCTGAATACCCAGACCCTTTTTAGCTTCTTCAAATAACCATTCGATTACCTGAGAATACTCACTTACTTCCCTGCTTTTATCACCACGTTGAATATAGGTTTCACTGGTAATCAGGCCTTCCAGCTTAGTGCTCAAATCAGCAATCAATTTATATTCAGCGGAAACAAAAAAGTCCTGATTCAATACATATTCATGTTCAAGCCCATGAATAAACTTAACGATTTTAACCTGATGAAAAGGCCCGTCTTCTGGTGGTTCTACT
>JAOUQA010000130.1 GCA_029879605.1 Gammaproteobacteria bacterium | reverse complement strand
TTTTTCGGAGATTGTACACAAACATATTTTTCTCCTAGTAGTTATTGGAGTGATTATGCGGCACCTTCGATCAGCCTGGAAGAGGGCACTGCAGATATGGGCGCATTTCATTGGATGCGCTGTGGCACTGAATTCAATTTAGGAAATATGGCAATAGTTATTAATAATCTGGATGGTACCTATACACTTGAATGGAGTGCAATTGTAGTTGGTGGTCCGTTCGATGGTTTAACAACTGAATGGACCATGGATATACGTCCCGTGCCATTGCCTGCTGCTTTCTGGTTGTTTGCTTCAGGGCTGATTGGGCTGTTTGGCTTTGCTAGAAAAACTAGAAAATAAAAATTAAAAAATAGCAGGTATTAAATGATGAAAATAAAATTCTCAATATTTATCGCTTTAGTTTTTATAGTTATGAATTCGGCCAGTGCCGCGACTTATAATGTATTGCAGGGCACCTTTTATATTGAGGGTGTAACGCCTGAAGTTACTGTAATCCCAGGTGTTGGTTCATTTACAGAAGGTGTGTTTGATAAATACTCCCCCTTGTATGAGACAATGTACGCTGAAACAGGTCTGGAAGAGTTTCAATTCTTTGGTTCACCAGAATATGCATTTTTTTTCGAAACCGGTTTAGGCGGTGATATTAGATCGGCGCCAACTGTTGACTTAGTGAATCTTACTGCAGATTTTTCATCCTTTGTCTGGATAGCTTTAGCCTGGTATCACGTGGATTCAGGTGCAATTGCACAACTTACACCTATAGATGACTTTTACCGTGCTAGTTGGTCAAGTCTTATACTTGGTGGGCCATTTGATGGATTTACATCTGAATGGACCATGGATATAAGACCCGTGCCATTGCCTTCAGCTTTCTGGTTGTTTGCGTCAGGTTTGATTGGGATGTTTGGCCTGTCGCGTAGAAAATATAACACACGGTAATGAAAAATGATAAAACTTAAATTTCTGATCATTATTGCTTTGTTGTTGTACGTTAATACAGTCAGGGCGATGACTTATGAAGTTTTACAAGGTTCTTTTTCAATTCAGGGAGAAGGTTTTCCTGTTGATAATATTACGATTATTCCTGGTACAGGTACCTTTACAGAAGGGGAGTACGGCCCTTCTGGTCTGGATCGTTTTATATTCTTTGGTGCACCGAATGCAACTTATTTTAGTGAGACCAGTTTAACTGGAAATAATATGCCTGTGCCAACTGTTGATTTAGAAAATTTAACAGCAGACTTTTCTTCTTTTGTCTGGGTGGAGTTTGGTTCATATCCATTGCATCAAGGTGCTTTAGCAGAGCTGGTAGCAATTGACGATTTTTATCGTGCTAGCTGGTCAAGCATTATCACTGGAGCTTCGTTTTATGGTTATACAACAGAATGGACCATGGATATAAGGCCTGTACCGTTGCCTGCTGCATTCTGGTTGTTTGTCTCAGGTTTGATTGGGATGTTTGGGGTTGCACGAAACAAGAATAATTAATAAATGTAAAACATTGTTAACTTTAAAAGGATTATAAAATGATTAAGAATTACCCCCAGGTGTTTGTTTTATTTTTCTTCCTATTATCAGGGACAGTTCATGCGGCCTTGCTCGACGTCGACTGGCAAACCTCGGGTGATAATTTACTGCTTCATGATACTTCCACAAATCTTCAATGGCTGGATTTAAGTGTTACATTAAATCAGTCATATAACGAGGTCACTGCACAATTGGGAACTGGCGGTGCATATGACGGTTTTCGTTTTGCAACCCGTGATGAAGTATTGCATCTCTGGTCTGAAGCCAATATTACTGATACCAACTTTACCTGGGTTGAAAATGGTGAGTGGTCAATCGTGAAGGATCTGGCTGATCGGTTAGGTACCTCTGTTCTGTTTGATCCTGCGGGCATCGGTACCCATGCACTGGGTATGGTAGAGGGTGGTGCACCACTGGCGTCTAACGAACGCTGGGTAATGGAGTTGTCCTATCATTATGACGGTGTTCGTGTACGTACTTCCAGCGATTACTATATTCTGGGTACGGATTTTGCCAGTGAGCATTACTCCAGTTTCCTGGTGCGACCTGTGCCACTGCCTGCTGCTCTATGGTTATTTATTTCCGGATTGATCGGATTATACAGTGTCAAAAAAGTGGGAAAATAATGAATTAAAAATAATTAAAAATTTACCACCCCAATGGAGAAAAAAATGAAGAAAAATATTTTGTCAGCGTCATGTGTAATCGCTTTGGGCTTGAGTAGTTTTAATGTGCATTCTGCCTTGATGAGTAATGCTCATTTATCCATTGATTCCGGTTCCTATTTTGATTTTCTGGGTGTAAACCCGATCACTGGTGCTGATGGAATCAATCTGGGCGCTGTACAGCACTATGATTTTAGTTTTGCTGGCGGCATAGATTATTTCGTATTCCTTGGTGCACCCGGAATGCATTATACGACAAGCCCAACCAGTGTTTTAAGCACTAGTGGTAATACTGCAGCCCTGGATTTTTCTGGCTGGTCCTGGGCATTCAATGGTGCTAGTTCCAGTTTTAACCTGGGCTCTGGTGCCTGGGCCGGGAATGCAGAAGGTGTAGCCGATGTGGTTTGTGCTGTTGATTGTGGTCATGGTGATACCTATACATTAATTTATTCGGCAACAGTGCCTGCTGATGAGCCAAATGGTTATGCAGGTTTTGTTTATTCATTGAATTTGACTGGAACTATATCAAGCGTGCCAGTACCGGCAGCAATCTGGCTATTTGTTTCTGGTCTAATGTCTATTTTTGGTTTAGCAAGATTTAGAAGGATGAACTGAGTTAATCATTATGTATTAGGTGGGTGCTGATGAATAAATGGATATTTACTATGCTGTTTGCACTTGTAATATCAAAACCATTGGGTGCATATAGCATCGCTGGATATTGCCGGTGGGAATTTCATGATAACTCTTGATGGATCGATTTATCTTGAAGGCTCGTTAGATTTTTTTTGCAGTTTTTGGATATATTCGAATATTAAATACGCAACATAATTAATGTCAAAACAACGTTTGGAGAAAACGATGAAAAAAATGAAAATAGTACTAATTTCCATGGTTTTAATGCTATCTGGGGTGAATGCTCTTGCGGCAGATAAGTTTGCAGGCTCTTTTGAGATGCCAATGGTTCTTCCACCTGGTATGATGTTTCCAATTACAGGAGTTATTGATAGATCGACTAATATGATTAGTGTTGATGAGTTTATTTTCTTTGGCATGCCTGTTACTACACTTGTTGGTGAGCTATTGCCACCAGGTATGCATACTAGGACGTATTCGTCGATTTTTTATGGCAATCAAACTAGAACTGAAACAATTCCGGAAAATACTGTGGGGGCATATATAGTATTTGAATGGAATGGAATTCCTTTTCAACTATTTATGGCATGGAGTCTCAGTCCCGATGGCTTATCATACACAAATGTATCAATACCTGGTAACACCATAATTGGTGGTCCATTTCATGGTATTACTGCTTTTATTGAATTTAATGTTGAGAAAACAGGCGCATTTGTAGAAATGGCTGTTAATGTAGAAGGTGGAAATACACAGGAATGTAACCAGGTGTCAGGTAGAGAAATCACTATTAATGCGATGCCGCAATTATATGGCGATGCTGTATTAGATGCAATTACATGGGAAGTTAACGGTGAATCTGCTGGTACCGGGATGAGTATAAGTGAATTTTTTACGGTTGGTTCACATATCGTTAATGCTACTGCAACCTTGACAAATGGTGACTCAGATACCGCATCGGTGTCGGTTCAGGTGCGTGATACCACTCGTCCTGAGCTGAAGATTGCATTTGTTAATTATTCAGGTGATGAAATCGAGTCATCCAGTGCGGGTCCCGTGGGTATAAGCATAAAAGCATCAGATATCTGTGACCCTGATCCTGTGGTTAGGTACGGCAATGCAACAAAAGTGTATCGCGTAAACGATGGCGATGTTGTTTTTGTTAATCAAGGTGCTAGTAATCTTAATTTGCCTGCAACTGCTATTCGCGTAGATGCTTCTGCGTCAGATGCATATGGTAATGCGATATCAGCTGCCAAAACCTTAAATATAGAATAAATATTGGGTTTCAATTTTAAATAGCCCTGTTTGACACAGGGCTATTTTTTTCGGCAAAATTAGAGCGAAATAATAATTATTTATTATGTTTCCCTAGTTAGTTTTAATGCGCTAGATGTTTTTATTATCTATTGTTAATAATCATGTAATATAGTCATGGTTAAATTATCTGATTAGTTACAGACATTAATATTAAACTTATTAGCTAGTCTATTTTAATTTTTCTAATGCTGCTTTTGCTTTTTTGTATTCTGGGTAACGTTGATTAGATGTGACCATTTCAAGGTGTTTAATTGCCTTTGTCTTATCATTTGTTTCAATATATGCCATTGCTAGATGAAAATTAAAAGTAGATACTGCAGGGGCAGATTGTGTTGCTTGTTGTAAATAGGTAAGCGCGTCATTGTATCTCCCGAGTTTGTAATAAACCCAGCCGAGTGTATCTTGAAGGGCAGGCTGATTGCTGTTTTTAAATTGTTCTGCCAGTTTTTCAGCACGCTCCAGGCTATGCTGATCATTTTTATGATTAACCAGTAAAGTGACCAGATTATTGGTTGCAATAAGATTATCTTTTTGTTGGGTCAGTATATCTTCATAAATTTCGATTGCCTGGTCATAGTTTTTCTGTAATTCATAAGTGCCAGCCAAACCAAATTTAAGTGCAAAATTGTTCGGGTCTGAATTTAATCCCTTGATAAAATAATTCGCGGCCTGATCGAATTCGGCTCTGTTTTTGTGGTAGTCTGCGAGAAAGGTATATATTGGCGTATCATCTGGTTTGATTGTCAGGTGCTTATCTAGCATCTGTTTTGCCTTGCCATTTTCTTTTTCGGATAGATAAACCATGCCGATTAGTTTGTATGCAAATGGGTGTTCAGGTTGTTTGTTAATTAAATTCTGTAGTCGTTTTATAGATGATGATTGTTTTTTTTGTGATATTTCAAGATCTATTAATTCTGCAAGTAAATCTTCAGATTCTGGATTCTTGTCAAATGCGGAATCTAATTCAATAATTGACTTGTCAGGTTTATTCTGTGATTTATACAAACGACCCATTCTAAACCAGCCTTCTGGATTGTCTGGTTTGAGCTGTTTTAATCTGTTAAGTACGGTTATAACTTTATTGATTTCACCTTTTGCTGCTAGAGCTTCTGATTTAACTATCAGTGTTTCAAAATGATCGGGTCTTTTATCAAGCAGGTTATTAATCTGATCCAGTGCGGTGTCAATGTTTTTTGTTGCAATATTGAAGCGTGCAAGTTTTAAGTGAATATCAAAGTTATCAGGTGATAGTTCGATAGACTTTTCCAGGGTATTCCTGGCAAGCTCGATTTCACCTTTGTTTAGATGCGCTTCGATCAGTAATTGAATAACTTCGATTGAATCTGGTTGTTCTTTCATAACTGTTCTGAGTGCATTGATAGCAGTATCGTAATCCTTATCATTAATGGCCAGTTTTGCTTTTATAATCAGGGCATCATTATCTGTTGGAATTTCTTTCAGAATTTCATCAACTAGCATTCTTGTTCTTGATGTATCACCAGTACCTGGCAGGTATTTGGCAAGCGCTTTACGTGCTTTTATTCCTGTTGGTGTGGTTTTCCATTGTGTAATAATATTCTCCAGTAACTGAACGGATAATTCTTTCTTTCCCGCCTTCTGATAGTTGATTGCCAGTGCAATTAAGATATCCGGATGTTCGGGTAAAGCCTTTGCTGCATTTTCCAGCTCAGTTATTGCATAAGATATTCCTTTTTCCCTGGCCATAAACTCAGATAGTACCAGGTAACGATAGGATTCATTTGGTGCTTCATTGAGGGCTCTTCTGTAAATATTTTCGGCTTCGTTGATTTTATTTTGCTGTAAATAAATAGATGCCAGGTTCGTTTTGTAGGAATAATTATCAGGATAAAGCTTAATTGCCTCCTGCATGGTTTTTATTGCATCATCTAGGCGTTTGTTTCTTTCATAGAAACTAGCTAATTGTAATCTAAGTTTCTCTTTGTCTTTATCCTTGGCATTTTTCAAACCGTTTTTATAAATATTTATTGTTTGTTCTATTTGTGATTCTTTTTCATATTGATTAGCCAGCAAGATGATGGCTGAAAAAGTATCGGGTCTTATTTTAAGAATGTTGCTTAGCTGCTCACTGGCTTTTTGGTTTTCATTGTTGTGTATGTTTACTGATGCTTCTAAAATCTGAGCATCTATATTATTTGGGTCTTTAGAAAGTACGGTTTTTATTATTTTGGTTATATTGTTAAGTGCTTTTATCTCATC
>JAOUQA010000129.1 GCA_029879605.1 Gammaproteobacteria bacterium | reverse complement strand
TTAATCGCACCGAAAGGGCATTCCACAGTACAACGCTTACACTGGGTACAACCCTCAATACGGAAAGTTGGGAAACTTAAGTCACCAGAACGTGGATGAGCTGCGGCACCTTTGGCTGCACTTTCCACTTCCAGGATAGCTTTCATTGCGGCACCCGTGGCATCCACAGTCGCCTGCAAACTGTCCATAGGACGGCGCACAGGTCCGGCAGAATAAATACCGGTACGACGTGTTTCATAAGGGAAACAGATGAAATGTGAATCAGTGAAACCATGTTTCAGATGAGGCAGATCCGTTCCCTGGCGATAATCCAGGTTAAGAATCGACTCAGCATTGATTGCCACTTCGTGTGCATCAGTAGCTGCCTGTTTATCTTCATCAGACGCATCATCTTCCAGTTCCATAGGTACGGCATATGGATCAGGGCCTGAGTTTGGTACCTGGCCTGTAGCCAGAACAACCAGGTCAGCCGGCATAGACTGATCTTCATTCAGAATTTTGTCATGGAAGTTAATGGTTAAATCAGCACCATTCGCATCGATTGTGCTCACTGATGACTTGGTAAAGATAACGCCTTTCTTCTGACCTGAACGGTAGAAATCTTCACCGCCAGCACCAGGCGTACGTAAATCGTCATACATGATAACCGTATCGATATCAGGATTCTGATCCTTGAAGTACATCGCCTGCTTGATACTTGCTGTACAACAGAAACCTGAACAGTAAGGCAGATGACCTTCTTTATCACTACGCTGACCGGCACACTGTACGAATACAACGCTGTTAACTTCTTTACCGTCTTTGCGCTTGATTGGACCACCATTGGCTGCTTTGGCCATGGCTTCCAGTTCCAGCTGAGTTACCACGTTATCAGACTTGTCGTAAGCGAATTCAGTCAGAATATTCGCATCGAACTGTTTCATACCTGACGCCTGAACAATGGCACCAATACTCAGGTTAGTGGTTGCACCACTTTCAGTTGATACATCAACATCGAATCGACCTGGCGCGCCCGCCGTTTTGGTCACTTTCGAGTTCAGGTGAACAGTGATATTTGAATCAGCTTCAACTGCTGCAATCAGATCAGCAACGGTTGTATCTTCTGGATCAGCATACGGTGATTTAGTAGCAACACGCTTATTCAACTGCGCCATAACGCCACCCAGTTCACCAGATTTCTCAACAATAAACGCAGGATACCCGGCTTTAGAGGCTTCAATTGCGGCAGTCATACCAGTAATACCACCACCCACAACCAGGATATTCTTGTTCAGTGGCTGCTCACCACTGCTCTGGGGCACTTTCTGGAATTTAGATTCGAAACAGGCCATACGAATATAATCGTCCGCCATTTCCTGGGTAGTTTCATTAGCTTCATCATTATCAGGACGCACCCAGATAACACCTTCACGTAAATTAGCGCGAGAAACGGTGACATTCTGAAAATTGAATGCTTCCACTTTTGCACGACGTGAACAGGCTCCGATAATGACGTGATTGGTTTCACCAGCATCAATATCAGCCTGGATCATGGCAACACCATCAGCACTACATAGAAAATCATGTGATTTGGCAAATTTCGCTTTGCCGTCGCGAGTTGCAGTTGACTCTAACTGGCCGCAGTCCAGGCGATCGCCTATACCACAACCCTTACAGATATATGCACCCATTAAAATTTCGTCTGCCACTGTTTAGCCCTCCGATCCAGCAACGCGGTTAACAACCTGGATGGCTTTTAATGCACATGCAGTTGCACTCTGAACCGCACGGTTCACGTCGAGCGCATCTGATGCACAACCGGCTGCAAAAATGCCGCCGTTAGTACCATCATTCTCAATGAAACCATGCTCATTAATGCTAATGCCTTCAGGCAATGTTGAAGCATCAATACTGGGTTCCATACCCACTGCCAGTACCACCAGCTCATGGGGTGTTGCATAACGGTTGTAGCCTTCAGTATCCACACCATTAAGTACCGGGTTATCATTTTCACCCAGGGTAATGTTGGCAACTTTGGATTTAATGAAAGATACATTTTCATCATTCTGTACGTTCTGATAGAAGTCTTCAAAACGGTCAATGGCACGAATATCAATATAATAAATCGTTGATTTCGCACCCGCATCCGAGGCATAAGTTGTCTGTTTCAGACTGGCCATACAGCAGATACGAGAACAATGTTTCAGGTAATTACGATCACGAGAACCGGCACATTGAATGAAAGCAATATCTTTTGCTTCTTTACCATCTGAAGGACGTAAGATCTTACCGCCAGTTGGCCCCATAGGGTCATTCATGCGCTCGAACTCAACCGAGGTAATGACATTCGGGTAACGATCATACCCATAAGGCTGAATCTTGTTGGCATCGTAAGGTTTCCAGCCAGTAGCGTAAACCACCGCGCCGACCTTCAGCTCAACCGTCTCTTCCTGCATATCCAGATCAATTGCATCAAACTTACAGGCAGCTTTTGCCTTGTCTGCATCCGCAGTACCTATCATCGCAGGATCAATCACGTAACGCTCAGGGTATGCCATGCGGTGGGCACGGTACGCACCCTTGTGTTTGGACAGACCGTAGTTGTATTCGTCATCAAATTCCGCTTCAACGGCATCTTCACAGGCACCACAGGCCGTGCAGTTTTCGTTCACATAGCGTGGGCTGATTTTAATCGTCGCTGAATAATTACCTTCTGAACCGGTCAGGCTTGATACTTCAGCCATGGTCAGTACTGTGACATTCGGGTTCATTTTGGCACGACGTTGATTAATTTCCAGTCCACAGGTAGGAAAGCAGAGTTTAGGGAAGTACTTGTACAGCTGGGAAATACGGCCACCTACATAAGGTCTTTTTTCGACCAGGATAACCTGTTTGCCAGCTTCAGCAGCTTCCAGCGCAGTGGTCATACCACTCACGCCTCCACCTACTACCAGGATGGTCTCATTGGTTGCGACTACATCCGTCATTTAGATTCCTCCGAAGCGGATAAATTGATTTCATGAAATCATGTAAAAACTGGCCAGAAATTCATCAGCCAGAGCAAAATTCTTTACTGTTTTAGTCATCGACAAGCTTGCTAAAAGCGCAACGACGATACAGCAGTAATTAAGGAGTGTAAAGATACTCCTTTCGAGGAATTTTCTCCAGATTAATCAGGGAGTTTTAAATTGAAGTTTCCAATAGACGAATAGAAAACTTTTATATGAATTCAGAAAAAAGTTTTAATTATCAAGTTTTCAACAATCTGGCTTGATAAAAATCAACATATGTCACTGAATGAGAATTATTACTATTTAAAATCAATTAAATACAACTGTCTGCCTATTTCTTACTTTCAAATATCATCTACAGGTAGGAACAATGAAGTAGAAAAATAATTAACTGGTACAAATTTCTGGCAAGCACCGGCTTAAACTTACCAGTGGCCGGCCTTGACTGCTTCTCCCTGGGGATCTGAAGGATTAAACCAGTCTAGTTTTTCTTTCAGTTTAACCACATTTCCTACAATGATAAGCGTAGGTGGCTTGAGTTCATGCTGCTTAACTGTTTCAACCAGGTTATCGAGGGTGGCAATAATGGTCTTCTGCTCAGGCGTGGTACCTTTCTGTACCAGTGCAACCGGCGTATCTGCCGGTAAACCATGGGCAATCAGTTCTTTACACAGGGTGGGGGCACCGTGCAGGCCCATATAAAATACCACGGTCTGGTTCGGCTGAGCCAGTGCCTGCCAGTTCAGGTCTATAGACCCATCTTTCAGGTGTCCGGTAACAAAAACACAGGCCTGGGAGTAATCACGATGGGTCAGAGGAATACCCGCATAGGAAGCGCATCCCGCCGCTGCTGTAATACCTGGCACCACCTGGAACGCCACTCCCTCCTGCGCCAGTAACTCTATTTCTTCACCACCACGGCCAAATATAAATGGATCACCACCTTTCAGACGCAATACCCGCTTGCCTTCTTTGGCCAGGCGCACCAGCAACTGGTTAATATTCTCCTGTTGCATGGTGTGTTTATTCCTTTCCTTACCCACATAAACCATTTCAGCATCTCGACGCACCAGGTCACGAATGGCCGGTGATACCAGTCGGTCATACACCACCACGTCGGCGGCCTGCATCAGGCGTAAAGCCCTGAACGTTAACAAATCAGGATCACCCGGACCAGCACCCACCAGGTAGACTTCCCCCTGAAAATTAGGCCTGGCCTCAGCTGCATCAATTGCTCGCTCTAGCTCTTCTTTTGCCTCATCTTCATGACCAGAGAAAACCCGATCAGCTACAGTGCCTTCCAGCACGGCTTCCCAGAAAGTACGACGCTCTTCCACATGACTGAATTTGGCTTTTACCCGGTCCCGAAAGCCATCCACCAGTGCTGCCAGCCGACCATAGGCTGCTGGTATACAACCCTCCAACCGAGTACGAATCATCCGTGCCAGCACAGGTGAGGCACCACCAGTAGATATAGCAATCTGCACTGGTGAGCGATCAACAATCGAGGGCATAATAAAAGAACACAAGGGGGGATTATCGACAACATTAACCGGTATGCCACGAGCCTTTGCCAGGCGGGATACTTTTTCGTTTACATCAGACTGGTCAGTCGCAGCAATAACCAGTACCGGCTGGTTAATATCATTATCTTCAAACTCGCGGGCAACATGAATAATCTCAGCCTGTTCTGCCATATCAGTCAGCTCGCGTCCCAGTTCAGGAGAAATCACTGTGACCTCAGCCTGGGCTTTTTTCAGTAAGGCAACCTTACGTGCAGCTACTTCACCGCCGCCAATCACTAAACAGGGCTGGTTTCGGATATTGACAAAAATTGGCAGAAAATCCACGTTGGAATCCTCGTATTCAGAAATAGGTGGCGATTTTAGTGAGTCACTATCTTCGGGTCTATATCCCTTTGGCTATGTCAAAAAAGATAATTGATCCAGTTTTCGCCATTGATACATCTTTTAGCCTGTCAAAAAAGGTAATTTATCCGGTTTTTACCGACAATACATCTTTTAACCTGTCAAAAAAGAATGTTTTTCAGACTCTTAGCAAGTATAGAACCTTATGTATCAGCTGTTCCCCAGCAAATCATCCAGTTTGCCTTGCCTGTCCAGCCCGGACAGATCATCAAAACCACCAACATGATACTCATCAATAAAGATCTGGGGCACAGTATTTCGTTTAGTCAGCTTTTCCATTTCTTTCCATAACTGGCGATCTCGTCCCACATCAATAATTTCAATCTTAACCCCTTTTTTCTTTAATAATTTTTCTGCTCGCGCGCAATAAGGGCAGGAACGGGTACAGTACATAACAACTTTAGGCATTCACATCACCATTCAGATAAATTTACACATCAACTTCCATGTACTAGACAGTAGCCTAGGTTAGTACTTAACAACTTATCAGACAAGACCCAGGAGAAGGAATTTAAACTACGAAACTGGCTGCCAGGGTACCCATTACCAGCGCCCAGCCATCCACCAGGACAAATAACATTAACTTGAATGGCAGAGAAATAATAAGTGGTGACAACATCATCATACCCATTGCCATAAGAACACTGGCAACCACCAGGTCAATAATAAGAAAAGGGATAAATAACATAAATCCAATCTGAAATGCTGTCTTCAGTTCGGAGGTTAGAAAAGCGGGCATAAGTACTGTAAATGGCACATCATCAGCTGTTTCATAAGGCTCATGATTGGCTATACGAGAAAACAGACCAATATCATCTTCACGGGTCTGTGCCAGCATAAATTTACGAAACGGTACCTGTAATTTCTGTAATGCTTCATCTGCACTAATCTGTTCAGAAATATAAGGTTGATAAGCTTCATGATAAGCCTCTGTAAAAACAGGCGCCATAATAAACAGGCTCAGGAATAATGATAAGCCGATAAGAATCTGGTTAGAAGGTGTTTGAGCTGTTCCCAGTGCCTGGCGCAAAATTGATAACACAATAATTATGCGCGTAAACGAGGTCATAGTTAACAAAAGCGCCGGCAACAATGACAACATGGTCATTAAAGCCAGAACCTGAATAGACAGGGAGTAACTCTTGCCGCCTCCAGCGGCCTCTTCAATAATTACAGCAGGCAATGAAGGTTCAGCAATGACTGAAATCACAGGAATAGAAAAAAGTACCAGGCCAGTTAAACTACGACTTATTAACTTATATGAAAGGCTCATTGCTGGCCTTCCATTGACTGTTTTAACTCGGTATCAAAATTATTTTTCTCTAAAACTTGTGACGATAAGTTCTGCAGAATACTGACCCTGCCAGGCGCCACCCCCAGCAAAAGTCTCTGATTATCTACCTGAACCAGTACAGCACGTTCACGCGTCCCCAGGGATAAACCACCAAGAATTTTCATATCTACCTGGTTAGATACAGGTAATCGAC
>JAOUQA010000128.1 GCA_029879605.1 Gammaproteobacteria bacterium | reverse complement strand
CTTTTTGGCCCAGATACCCGGACAATACCTACGCCACCTCGACCGGGCGGAGTTGCAATTGCAGCTATGGTATCAATTGAAGACATATATTACCCATCTGACCAAAACCGAGAAATCCAGGTCAGAATATATATGCACAAGATCCCTCAATGGTATTCATTCAGAGCTTAGCCGAGGAACCGGCAATACTCCTAACTGTTTTCTATACGCTTGGTAATCACATACTGCTGTGCAATTGATAACGTATTATTTACCACCCAGTACAGTACCAGACCTGATGGGAAAAACAGGAAAAACACTGTAAATATTATCGGCATAAACTGGAATACTTTCTGCTGAATCGGATCTATAGGTGCAGGATTCAACTTTTGCTGAATATACATGGTCGCACCCATGATAATCGGCAGAATAAAATAAGGGTCTTTCTCAGATAAATTGGTTAGCCAGAGTGCAAAGGGAGCATGGCGCATCTCAACCGTTTCCAGTAACACCCAGTAAAGGGCAATAAACACCGGTATCTGTACCAGTATCGGGAAACAACCACCCAGAGGATTAATTTTTTCCTCTTTATACATTTTCATCATCGCCTGGGACATACGCTGACGATCATCTCCATAGCGTTCTTTTAATGTTTGTAAACGCGGTGCAACTTTACGCATCTTTGCCATGGATCGATAACTGGTTTCTGATAATTTAAAAAATACCAGTTTTATCGTAATCGTCAGGAAAATAATGGCCCAGCCCCAGTTATCAAACCAGCCATGAAATATTTTTAATAACCAGAATAATGGTTTTGCCAGGATGGTTAAAATACCATAATCAACTGTCAGTTCCAGGCCGGGAGCAATTGTTTCAAGACGATCCTGTAATTTAGGACCTACGACTAACTGACTATGAAATACAGCTTGAGAATTTTCTACAACGTTAACTGCTGGTGAACGAGCACCTATAATATAACGATTACTTTTAGGATGTTTTGAATAAACAAAATTTGATTCTTCCTGATCAGGTATCCAGGCAGCCAGGAAGTAATGCTGGATCATGGCAAACCAGCCACCCGTCTGATCAATTTTTAAATCTTCATCGGCAATATCAGAAAAATCGACTTTTTCATACTTGAGTTCATCGTTGTAAACCACACCACCTGTATAGGTATAAATGAAACTTGACTCACCCTGTGAATCAGCTTCGGCTCGAACCAGTTGACGATACTGACTGCCATTCCAGGGTGCGGATGTTGTCATAACCTTATGTTCAACATCAATCACATAATCATTGCGATGGAAGGTGTAAGTTTTAATAATGCTCACACCTTCTTCCTGCCAGAACAAATCAACTTTTAATTCATCCTGACCTTCAGCGAGACGAAATTCATACTGCTTAACACTATAAATAGAATGATGGTTAGGGGCAGGTGAGCCACTTGATAACAGACCTGACTGAACAATATGAAACTTGCTTTCTTTTTCAGTTAATAACTCAAACGACTCATCTTTTAATTCAGAACTTTTTGCATATTGACGTAAATCCAATCTACGGATGTCACCGCCTCGAGTATCTATTTCAATTTCATACACATCGGTAATAATATGAACCCGTTGACTGCCTGTTGCTACAGGAATATTTGGTACAGTTTGATTACCTGTTACTGCGATACTTTCAGGAATATCATCAACCGTTACCGCCTCGTGGGCAACGTCTGAACTACTATCCTGAGCTACCGGAACCTGTGCAACAGGTTTTGGACCATAATCCTGTTGCCAGGCTTGCCAGATTAAAAACAGTACAAAAAACAGAGAAAGGTAAAGCAGAGTTCGTTGATTTTCCATTGGACTTAATTATCTTTTATTGTCTATTTCTTCAGGTACTGGATCATAACCACTTTCATGCCAGGGATGACAACGCCCAATACGTTTCATTGCCAGCCAGCCACCACGCAATATACCAAATCGATTCACGGCTTCAACAGCATAACTTGAACATGTTGGCGTATATCGACAGTGAGGCGGTAAAAAAGGACTGATAGCATACTGATAAAAACGAATTATTGCGACGAAGATTTTGCGCATTGTTTTGCCAGCCTGTGCCAGTGTTGAGCCAGTGAGTCAAAAATTGCCTGGTTATCAACCGTTTTAGTTATTGGCTTCGCCATAACAACAAAATCAGCAGCGGGTAATTTTGACTGGTTTAATCGAAAGCTTTCACGTACCAGGCGCTTTATCCGATTTCTGTCAACTGCTCGACTGGCACTTTTCCTGGAAATAGCCATTCCCAGCCTGGGATAACCAAGGTCATTACTGGCTGCCAGTATGGTTAACAAACGGTCACTTGATCGAATTGCTTCTTTAAATACTCGACTGTATTCAGCGGGTTTAAGTAACCTGACGCGCTTCGAAAAACGCGCCCCGTTAACCATCATGAGCTGGTTACTTAATTTAAGCTGACAGACGTACCCGGCCTTTAGCTCGACGGGCTTTTAGTACTTTACGACCACCCACAGTCTTGCTGCGAGCACGGAAACCGTGTGTACGTGCGCGTTTTAAGCGACTTGGTTGAAACGTTCTTTTCATTGATCCGAACCCTGTCTCATATACGAAAAATTGGACGGCGTATTCTACTTGCAGGCGTTATCTGAGTCAAAGGATATATACGCAAAGAATAGAAAATAAAAATCTTACCTTTTGTCACTTTTGCCATTTTTCCCTGTGGATAAGTCATAGTTTGAGGTATAGAATTGCCCGTCCGGCGTTAAAAAAATTCTTGGGGTTTTTAATTTGTGAGCACTGCTTTGTGGGGCCAATGTCTGCAATTACTGGAACAGGAACTGTCTGATCAACAGTTAAATACCTGGATCAGACCATTACAGGTTGTAGAAGACGGCACATTACTTCGCCTGCTTGCACCTAATCAATTTGTGCTGGACTGGGTCAAACAGCATTTTCTTGATCAGATAACCCGTATCGCTGATCAAATCTCAACTCAACCCGGGGATATCAGGTTGTCTCTTGAAATCGGCTCCCAGGATCGAACCCCGGCAATAACTGATATTTCAAATACCAGGTCAGCTATAAATCAGCAAAATACAACTAATTCATTTCAAACCCATAATGAAAAGCCCAGATCAACAACTCCCATCGATCACAACTTAAATCTTGGCTTCACGTTTGAAAACTTTGTTGAAGGTAAATCAAATCAACTGGCCAGGGCTGCATCGGTCCAGGTATCGGAAAATCCTGGCAGCACAAATAATCCATTATTACTTTATGGTGGCGTAGGTTTGGGCAAAACCCATCTTATGCATGCTGTAGGTAATCGTATGCGTGAAGCTAAGCCCGATGCACGTATTGTTTATTTGCACTCAGAACGATTTGTCAGCCATATGATCAAGGCTTTACAACACAATACTATTGATGATTTTAAAAATTATTACCGTTCACTGGATGCTTTACTCATTGATGATATCCAGTTTTTTGCTGGCAAAGAACGTTCGCAGGAAGAGTTTTTTCATACATTCAATGCCCTGCTTGAAGATGGACGCCAGATTATTTTAACCTGTGATCGTTACCCCAAAGAAATAGAAGGCCTTGAAGAGCGCCTTAAATCCCGCTTTGGCTGGGGTCTACCGGTTTGTATCGAGCCCCCGGAACTGGAAACTCGTGTTGCGATTTTGCATAAAAAAGCAGAAGAATTTGGCCTGACTGTGCCTAATGAAGTCGCTTTTTTCATAGCTAAACGTATTCGATCCAATATCCGTGAACTGGAAGGTTCTTTACGACGAGTAATGGCCACTGCTAATTTTACTGGTAAACCCATAACACTGGAATTCGCTAAAGATACACTTAGAGATCTGATTGCTTTACAGGACAAGCTGGTCACTATCGACAATATTCAGAAAACTGTGGCGGAATATTACAAAATCAGGGGATCTGACCTGTTATCAAACCGCCGCAGTCGTTCTATTACGCGTCCGAGGCAGGTTGCAATGGCATTATCAAAAGAATTAACTAATCATAGCCTGCCTGAAATTGGTGCTTCATTTGGTGGACGTGATCACACAACTGTTTTACATGGCTGTCGAAAAATTGCTGAATTAAGAGAATCCGATTCAAAAATTAATGAAGATTATACCAACCTGCTACGTATACTAAGTAACTGATCTGGCGTATGTACAAACTGTTGATAACCCCAGTATGAGTATGTGGATAAAAAGCCACTTTATACTTATCCACAATCTGTATACAGTTTACAGGCGGGTTGTTAATAGGATATGAGAACCATTATTTGAGCTTAACTAATTGAAAAATAACAATAAAACTAACTTATCCACAAATAATTGTGAGCTTTATTATAACTATTATTTATATATATAAATAAATATTAATAATTACTAGGTGCTGAAATGAAATTCAAAATTCAATGTGAAGATTTACTAATCCCATTGCAACACGTCATAGGTGCGGTTGAAAAACGACAAACTCTACCTGCATTAGGCAATGTGTTAATTAAAGCAAGTGAAGATAAATTAATCATCACAGCCACTGATCTGGAAATTGAATTAGTATCTGTCATTGAATTAATGGTAGATGAACCAGGAGAAATTACTTTACCGGCTAAAAAATTACTCGATATTTGTAAATCGCTTCCCAATGATGCACAAATCAGTATCGATATTGATGCAGACAGGGCTGTGATTAAATCAGGTCGTAGCCGTTTTACCCTGGTAACTTTACCAGCAACAGATTTTCCATCACTGGATGAAATTACCAGTGTTTATGAATTTACAGTTCCACAATCAACTTTAAAAGAACTGATAGAACGTAGTTCTTTTGCTATGGCGCAACAGGATGTTCGTTATTATCTTAATGGTCTTATGATGGAAATTTCATCAGGTTTAATACGTACTGTGGCAACTGATGGACATCGTCTGGCTTATTGTGAAAAACCCATTGATACAAATTTATCAGATAGCAAGCAAGTAATTATTCCTCGCAAAGGTGTATCTGAATTATTGCGCCTGTTACAGGCTTCTGATGAGCCTGTAAAAGTTGTTCTTGGTAATAATCATGTTCAGTGTGAACTGGCAAATCAGCGTTTTACATCTAAATTAATTGATGGTCGTTTTCCTGATTTCAATCGTGTAATGCCATCTGATGAGGGCAATACCTTTACTGCAGACCGGGAAACATTAAGACAGGCCCTGGTGCGTTCTTCAATTCTATCGAACGAAAAATACAGAGGTATTCGACTTATTCTTAATCGTGATTTATTAAAACTTCAGGCTCAGAACCCGGATCAGGAAGAAGCTAATGTAGAAGTTGAAATTAACTATTCTGGTGATGACCTGGAAGTTGGTTTTAATGTTAATTACATGCTTGATGTATTAAATACCTCTAACCAGGATGTGATTCAGGGTGTTATCAAAGATTCTAGCAGCAGTTGTTTAATGACATTTCCCGAAGAAAGCCACTGCAAATACGTCATTATGCCAATGAGGTTGTAGAACTGAATATAGTCTAAACCCTACATGTCTCTTGATTACCTGGCAGTTCATCAGTTTAGAAACCTGCTTCAGCTCGAAATTGAGCCTGATGCAGAGTTAAATATTATTACAGGCCATAATGCTGCGGGTAAAACCAGCTTACTGGAAAGTATTTTTTATCTTAGTTTCGGACGTAGTTTCAGGCAGGGACAATATCGGGACCTGATAATGCATAATCAGGCTCATTTTCGACTTTTTTCCCGTCTTCATCATTCATCACAGGCCTATACAGTAGGAATACAACGAAGTATCAGGGAACAACTTATACGGATTAATCAGCAAACAGTCTCTCGATTATCAGATCTTTCAGCTTTATTACCTGTAATAGCCATTCATCCTGATAGCCATCAGTTGATTAGCTCAGGACCTGAAAATCGACGTCATTTTATGGACTGGGGAGTGTTCCACGTGGAACATCGTTTTCTTCAGGCCTGGAAAGATTATAAAAAAGCCCTGTCACAAAGGAATGCCGCACTTCGTACTAGACAGGATGATCGTATGTGTCATTTGTGGAATCTTGGTCTTGTTGAGAATGCTGTACAAATTGATCAATATAGAACTGCCTATCTTGACCAGTTAAATAAGAAAATTAGCAAGATTGCCCAAATTATTTTCCCGGATAGCCTGATTCAGCTGGAATATAAAAAAGGCTGGAGTGGAGAGGGTAATTATGCCGACATCCTTGAACAGAATCTTAGTAAAGACAGGGATAAAGGCTACACTCAGTCAGGTCCTCACCGGTCTGATATAAAAATAAAACTGGATAATCAGTCAGCCCAGACGTCTATATCACGAGGACAGCAAAAGAAACTGGTGACATTGCTAAGACTGGCTCAATTAGATCTTTATGTCGAACATGCAAAACGACCCTGTATA
>JAOUQA010000127.1 GCA_029879605.1 Gammaproteobacteria bacterium | reverse complement strand
GAAATAAACTTTAATATTTTCAAGACTGACTAATATATTCTGATACTTTCTCAGCCTTAAACGTCGAATATTACGCCATTGAGTATAGTCCTTTCTCAGGTCAGATGGCCTGAAATTGGTCGAATATGATGAAAAATAATGCTTTTCATCCGCCTCAGACCAGGCTTTTGCCCAGTCATGAAGCTGCTGTTTCACCCGCGGACTGTCATCCCTGTTATTTTTCTGTTCTGGTTCTATCTTTTTCGTGATCACTGGCTGGGGAACATGTTTGATAATAACCCTGGGTTCTGGCTGAGGCATGTTCATCGTAAGCTCAGTTAACAGATCAAGTTCAGGCAAATTTGCCTTTTTATGATTCCCAAGCGCCTTTTCATAGGCCTGGGCTGCCAGATATTCATAGATCTTATTACGATTTTTCTGTGCCACTCTAAAACTGGGCTGACTATTAATCGCTGCATCAATGCTTTGCTGCGCCTTTTCAAGTTGCCCCTGTTTCAGTAAAGCCACTGCCAGATTATTTTTTGGCTCTGGCCAGTCAGCATGCTTTTCTGACAGGCGCTGAAAAATTGATCGAGCCTGCGACCATTGTTTTAAACTGGAGTGGGCAAGCCCCTTATAAAACAGGGCAACAGGATCACTCGGCTGTTTTTTGAGATGCTGACTGGTTCGATCGAGAACTTCTTCAGGTGTGTTACCCCAGACCGATGCTTTAGACTGTGCATTAGCTGAAATCATAAAAAATGTCACAAAAATCAGCATGAACAGATTGAATGTATTAATTGTTCTCTCCTATATTACTGACTACTGTATAAATCAATTCCGACCAATTTATCGGCCTCATTTTTCTTTTTTGCGCCATCAGAACGCATGGCTTCAATATGTTGCAAATAATCATCATCGACATCATTAGTAATATATTGCCCGTTAAAACAGGAGCAATCAAAACCTTTGATAGAACGATTACCACGATGCACTGCATCAATCAAATCCTCAAGATCCTGATAAATTAACCAGTCTGCACCAATCTCACTGGCAATTTCTTCTTCAGTACGATTATCTGCAATAAACTCTTTAGACGAAGGCATATCAATGCCGTATACATTGGCATAACGTACAGCAGGTGCTGCCGAAGCCATAAATACTTTATTCGCACCAGCTTCACGTGCCATCTGAATAATTTGCCTGGACGTAGTACCCCTGACAATCGAATCATCAACCAGCAATACATTCTTGCCTCTGAACTCAAGATCAATAGCATTCAGTTTCTGCCTGACTGATTTTTTACGTTGTGTCTGTCCAGGCATAATGAAAGTTCTACCAATATATCGATTCTTAATAAATCCTTCCCGGTATTTCACGCCCAGGTTATAAGCAACTTCAAGTGCAGCCGTACGACTGGTATCAGGAATTGGGATTACAACATCAATATCATGTTCACTGTTCAACTTTAAAATTTTATTTGCCAGCGTCTGCCCCATACGTAAACGTGCTTTATAAACAGATACATCATCAATAATTGAGTCTGGCCTGGCAAAATAAACATACTCAAAAATACATGGATAGAGCTGAGGCTTTTCAGCACATTGCTGTGTATGCAACTGGCCATTTTTATCAATAAAAATAGCTTCTCCCGGCATTAGATCGCGAACCAGCTTAAAACCGAGCGCGTGTAAAGCCACACTCTCTGAAGCCACCATATACTCAGTACCCTTATCTGTTTCACGCTTGCCATAAACAACAGGACGAATACCAAAAGCATCACGAAATGCCAGGATACCCTTACCAACAATCGTTGCTACCACTGCATAACCACCACGACAACGTTTATGCACACCGGCCACTGCGTCAAAAATATCTTCCGGCTTTACACTCAGCTTATTACCTCTTTGTAATTCATGAGCAAATACATTAAGCAGAATTTCAGAATCTGAATCAGTATTAATATGTCGCAGGTCATCCTTAAACAGTTTTTTCTTTAATTCTTCGGCATTAGTAAGATTGCCATTATGGGCCAGCGCAATACCATAAGGAGAATTCACATAGAAGGGCTGTGCTTCAGCTGAAGATGAACAACCAGCTGTGGGATAACGCACATGACCTATTCCCATATTGCCACGCAACTGAATCATATGCTCAGCCTGAAAGACATCACTAACCAGGCCATTATTTTTTCGTAAAAAAAACTTCTTGTCTTCGCAGGTCACTATACCTGCTGCGTCCTGTCCACGATGCTGTAGCAGAGTCAGGCTATCATAAAGCAACTGATTAACTGAACCGTAACCGAAAATACCAACTATGCCACACATAAAGACCTCAGACTCTCAGGCTAACCCAAATTCAATAAGAAAAATATTTCGCCACATCACTGGGCAAATACCCCTGCAACCAGATAACCAGCACCTCAAAACGCTCAATTAATAATGATGCCTGCCACCATTCATAGGTAGGCACAGGTGTTAAACCAGCTACAAAAACCAGGCCCACTATAACAATCAACCCCAGTGAAGCACCAATAACCATGCCCAGTACTCGGTCCAGGGCAGTCAGACCTGTTTTAGTTATCAACTGCCTCATCAGGAAACTCACCAGTGCTCCCAACATTATAGTCAGTAAAAACAGAACACCCATGGCAATAGCCAGACGCATTGCCGGCGACTCAATGTCCTGCAAGAATGTAGCTGCCAGATTAGGCGCAAAACCGAATGAAATTACACTGGCAGCTATCCAGGTTCCAAGCGCGAGAGCAATTTTAACAAAGCCCCAGATCAATCCAAGAACAAGTAAAGTGCTAACTATAAGAACAATACCAAAATCAACCAGTGTCATTACTGCACCCAGAAACAGAAAGGCGAAATAATATCAGAAATCATAGAGTCAGGTCTAAGCATGATCAGGGATGCTTAACCAGTAAGCCTTTTATGTTCTTTTCCTGCTCTATCTTCTGCTGTAACTTTTCAATACGTGAGCGACTCAGTTCTGGACCGATACGAACACGATAGCTGTCACTTTTCCTGACAACATAGACCGGGTATCCCTCAGACCTGAAAAGATCACGCTGAGTCATGGCATTGGCTTCACTGGAAAAACTGCCTATTTGCAGGGCCCAGGCATTAATTGAGGAGTCCGTTATTGTACTGGCTTTTTTAGGCTGACTCTTAATCGGCTCATATTTACCCATCAGGTCTTCTACCGGTTCAAATTCAGGTTGTTCAGGTATTTCGACTGTTTTGATATAACGGGATTTATGACCGGCACCATCCAGCCATTCCGGCACCAGGATGACGAGTATTGCTGCCAGAATAACAGCACCTATAAGACGTTGTTTTACTGCTCTGTCCAAAAATCAGACCTTATTAATATATTTAATGGCTTCAGCAACTGTATAAAATGAACCCAGAATAATAATCCTGTCATCAGGATCAGCCTCTTCAAATGCCTGGGAGCAAGCAGCTGATACAGTCACATGGGCTGAGAGTTTATCATCTGACAACCCATGCTTCACGATTTTTAATAATGATTCATGATCCAGGCCACGTGGAACGTCGAGCCCGGCCAGGTACCAGTTATCAATTACTGGCGATAATAGCTCAACGACAGTATCGACAGCCTTATCTGCCAGCATTCCCAGTACAGCCCGGGTTTGCCCTTTAACAGGATCTGAGCAGAGTTGATCTGCCAGAGCTCGAGCTGCCTGCGCGTTATGTGCCACATCAACAATAACCTGTGGTTGTTCTTTAATAAGCTGATACCGGCCATTTAACCGGGCAGATGTCAGCCCCTTGGCAATTACTGCTTCATCCCGTACCCGATCAAGCTCTAGCAGATGCAAAGCCTGAATCACACCGGCAGCATTTTGCAACTGATAACTACCCTGCAGGGAAGGGACTGGTAAATTCATGTAATGAAAACCGGGACCACTGCATTGCCAGAAATGAGAACCCACACCCTGAAAAAGATAATCTCGACCCAGTTGTAACAGGTTCGCCTGTATATCGATTGCATGTTGTCGAACTGAATCAGGCATCTGCAGTGCACAAAAAACAGCCGACCTGTTGTTACGAAGAATACCGGCTTTTTCATAACCAATCTGTTCCGTGTCCGTTCCCAGCCAATCGACATGATCTATATCCACGGTGGTAATCATGGCAACATCCGGATCAATCACGTTGACGGCATCCAGTCGACCACCAAGCCCTACTTCCAGCACAACCACATCCAGTTGTGCCTGTGAAAATAAATACAGGGCAGCCAGGGTACCAAACTCAAAATAGGTCAGGGGTATATCTGCCCGTGCCTGGTCAACACAATCAAAGGCCTGACATAAAGATGCGTCATCAATAGTCTGTCCATTCAGACGAATGCGTTCATTATAGTTAAATAGATGGGGCGAGGTATAACAGCCAACGGTGTAACCCGCTGACAGTAAAATAGATTCAAGAAAAGTGACAGTGGAGCCTTTGCCATTGGTACCTGCAACGGTAATGACAGGACAGGAAAAATCAGCCGACAGACCCAGACCAGCCAATACAGTTACAACCCGATCCAGCCCAAGATCAATCTGCTTTGGGTTTAAGCTTTCCTGCCAGTCTAACCAGTCCTGAAGATCATCAAAACGCATACATTAAATTATTTAACTGTAAATCCTGTTGATAACCATAAAAAACAAAGGCCGATTAAAGCAGTCACAGGTAAAAAAGCGGCTTCTCGTCAAAAACACATGGGCTTTTTGAGCCAGTGCTTAACCCTTAACTATCACGCGCTAAAAGTTTATCAATGAAAAACTATGCAGCGGGTTTATTCTGCATCATGGTTAACAGTCCAGAAATACGATCACGCATATCACGGCGATCCACAATCATATCAATAGCACCATGCTCCAGTAAAAATTCACTACGCTGAAAACCTTCAGGCAATGTTTCACGCACCGTCTGCTCTATAACACGGGGACCAGCAAAACCAATCAGTGCTTTAGGCTCGCCAATATTAATATCACCCAGCATGGCCAGGCTGGCTGAAACACCACCCATGGTAGGATCGGTCATTACTGAAATGAAAGGAATGCCGCGTTTGGACATTTGCTTCAATACCGCACTGGTTTTGGCCATTTGCATGAGTGAGAACAGTGCTTCCTGCATACGCGCACCACCCGATGCAGAAAAACACACCAATGGAATATTATGTTCCAGTGATAAATTAGCAGCACGAACAAATTTTTCACCAACTACTGAACCCATGGAACCACCCATGTATTTAAATTCAAATGCACAGGCTACCAGTGGCACTGACTTAACCTGGCCTTTCATAGCAATCAGCACATCATTTTCTTCTGTATTTTTTTGCGCCTGGATAATTCGGTCTTTATATTTTTTACTGTCTTTAAATTTCAGCATATCTACCGGCTGCAAATTTGCTGCAATTTCTTCCCTGGGTTCTTCATCAAGAAAAGTTTCCAGTCGACGACGAGCACCCATACGCATATGATGATTACACTTGGGACAGACTTCCTGGTTACGTTCCACCTCTGCGCGATAAAGCACCGCGTTACAGGAATTACATTTAGTCCACAGACCTTCAGGTACAGACCCTTTTTTATTGGTGCTTTCCGTACGAATACGGGAAGGCATTAATTTTTCAAACCAGCTCATAATTATTACCCTGAAATTCTTGTTCTCACCCTGATGACATGGGTGTTATTTTACCTTTAATTCTTAGATTGCATCCATTGCCTGGCGCATGGATGATAATAAATCACAGACGTCCTGACTAATTTTTGCAGCATCATGCTGATTTTCTGCGACCCGGTTAACAACTGCACTACCAACAACAACAGCATCTGCTACCCTGGCAACCTGTGCCGCTGATTCTGCATCCCTGATACCAAAACCAACTCCAACAGGTATCTCAGTATGGCCACGTATCTGGGTTACTTTCTCAACCACACTCTGCACATCCAGGTGGGCTGCACCCGTCACTCCTTTCAATGACACATAGTAGACAAAACCACTGGCCATTGCACATATTGTTTCCATACGCTCATCGGTACTGGTAGGCGCCAGCAGAAAAATAGGATCAATATTATGACTCCTTAATGCCGCAACCAGATCTTCACCTTCTTCAGGTGGAAGATCGACCAGTATGACGCCATCAGCACCTGCCGCTGATGCCGACTGGGCAAAAGTTTCGTACCCCATAACTTCCACTGGGTTCAGATACCCCATAAGTACAATCGGTGTCTCACTATCCTGTTGACGAAATTCTTTCACCATACCCAGCACATCAGTCAGGCTGACATTATGCACCAGTGCACGCTCACAGGCTGCCTGAATCACTGGACCTTCAGCCATAGGGTCAGAAAAAGGAATACCCAGCTCCAGTATATCGGCACCCGCTTTGACCATGTCATGTAATAAATTAACCGTCACCGA
>JAOUQA010000126.1 GCA_029879605.1 Gammaproteobacteria bacterium | reverse complement strand
TCCGGGATTATTACGTAAATCGAGAACAATACCTTTTAAAGCCCGTTTGTTTTCATCTAGAAGGTCAGTTAATGCCTGTTTTAGGTGCTTGTAAGTACGAGCCTGAAAAGTTGTAATGCGAATATAGCCATAGTCCTTTTCTAGTAAATGACTTTTAATACTTTTAACTTTTATATTGTCTCGCTTAAGGTTAAAAGTTAAAGGATTATTTTCGTTGTCGCGTAGAATTATAAGCGTAACTTCTGTTCCCGGTTTGCCGCGCATTAAATTGACAGCATCATTTAGTGAAAGACCTTTAACGGGAGTGTCGTTAATACGAATTATTAGGTCGCCAGCTTTAATTCCTGCATTAAATGCCGGGGTGTCATCAATGGGCGAGATGACTTTTACAAAACCATTTTCCATACCAACTTTAATTCCTAGACCACCGAATTGACCAGTTGTACCTATATTAAATTCCTTGTATTCATCCGGATCGAAATAGGTTGAATGTGGATCGAGCCCGGAAAGCATTCCCCTGATGGCATTTTCAAGTAGAGTTTTATCGTCAACATGTTCGACATAATCGGATTTTATACGTGAGAATATGTCAGTGAAATTGCGGAGCTGTTTGTGTGGAATACCCTGAGATTCTGATTGCTGATTTTCGGCTATAACAGGGAATAGAAAATTAAAGTAAAGAAATAGTATAGTGATTAGTCTGGCGATAGATGTCATTTAAAGCTCCAAATCAGAAATCATGGATGATAATAAATTATTTAAAGGGCATGGTGTAAGTAAAATATCAATTTTGTTATAGTGAAGCAGTACACCATTTATTAGGGTTGACGGGCTTACCTTTATGGCGAATTTCAAAATATAAACCACTGTGATTTTGACCGCCACTGTCACCGACGGTTGCTATAATTTCACCAGCTTCTACCCAGTCCCCCGTTTCTTTATAAAGTTCCTGACTATGACCATAGAGGCTCATATATTCATTGTCATGATCGATGATAGTGATAAAGCCAAAACCCTGTAGCCAGTCGGCAAAAGCAACGCGGCCATTGCTTATGGCTCTGACAGGTGTTCCATATGCCGTTTTAATGACAACACCATTCCAGTTAAGATCACCCTGGTTACGTGATTCCCCGAATCTGGCTGAGAATTTACCCTTAACAGGCCAGGGCAGTTTTCCTTTCAGGCTGGGAAATGGTGTTTCCAGTGGATTTTCAGTCGGTATGTCAGCCAGTAGTTCACCGAGGGAGGAAAGTAGTGTTTCAATCCGAGAGCGACTATTTTCTAGTTCTGATAATGTAAGTTGTTGATTATTGATGTCTTTATTAAGTCGAGTAAGTAGGCGTTTGCGACTTATCCGGTCATGATCCAGTGATTTTTTCTGTTTTAATTTTCGTTGAGCCAGCTTTTCGAGTTCTTTATTAGTCGTTGTAATTTGTACTTCAAGTTTTTCTTTTTCCCTAATATTGTGTAGAAATTCGTTGATCTGACTGGATCTGGCAGTATTTAAATAGTCGAAGTAGACCATGGCACGACCCATTTCAGCAGGCTGTTGCTGGTTAAGAAACATTTTGATCTGGGCCTGCTGGCCCATGGTATAGGCTGATTTAATCTGGCTAGAAAGCAGGTTTCGTTGGATATTTAGTTTATTCCTGAGAGCAGCTAGTTTTGCTTTCAGGGATTTTAAGGAAGCAGAGGACTTTTTGTGTTTTCGTCGAACTTCACGCAAACTTTTCGACGTTTTGGCGATGTTTCGTTCAAGTTTTTGTAATTGATCTTTTATATTGTCTCGTTTGTTCTTATTCTTATTAAGATCTGTAAGCACCAGTGCAATTTTGGCTTTTACCTCAGCGAGGCGTTTTGTATAGTCAGTATCCTCAGTGTCTGAGGATTTGGCACTAAAAGGTAGTAAAAACAGGCTAAAAAGCAGAGTTATGCGTAAAAAAGAGCTGAAAAAGATGATTTTATTCTGCATTCTTTAGGGAGATTTATAAAAAAACTGTGGTTAAATTCCAATAATAATAAAAAATCTTTAAAAAAGTATGTATTATTTTATGATAGTTTACTAATATTACTATTCCGATGATCCCATTATAGCTTGAGTAGGTTTGCCCATGGTTGCAAATATGTCTGAAGAAACGCTCTTAATGACTAGAGAAGAAGATATTGATCGTGCTTCTCGGTCTCTTAAAGCGATGTCACATCCTTTACGCCTGAAGATACTCTGCACATTGCAGGATCAGGAAGTCAGTGTACAGGATATAGTCGATAATGTAGGTACCTCACAGAGTAATATCTCTCAGCATTTAGCGATTTTACGTGATAAAGGTATTCTGGCATCACGTAAAGATGCCAATCGAGTTTATTATCGTGTAGGTGATGCAAGAACACTGCGCTTAATCAGTATGATGCAGGAAGTGTTCTGTTCAGCTCGTGGTCTTGACGAGTAATTATTAAATGATTTATAGCCGGTATCGATTCCGATACCGGTATTTTGGTATCTATTTCAGGTTCTAGAGAATGTCACAGTTGATTGAGTTTGCGAATAACCACCTGGTCTTATTGGGTGCTTTAGTGGTCATTTTGACCATGATTATAAAAATGGAGTTTGAAAGCCGTTTTAGTGGTATTCCCCAGCTAATTGCGGCTGATGCGGTCAGGTTAATGAATAATGATGAGGCTGTAGTTATTGATGTCCGAGAGGCTCAGGAATATGGAGACAGGCATATCAAGGGTTCTATCCATATACCGATGAATACCATTAAAACACGTCTTTCAGAACTCGAAAAATATAAATCTAAACCAGTGCTGGCATATTGTCGTTCTGGAAGCCGATCAAACTATGTCTGTCGTATATTGAAAAAAGCAGGGTTTGAGCAGGTTAATAATCTGTCTGGTGGAGTAATGGGCTGGGAAAGCGCGAATTTGCCTTTGACTAAGAAGTAGTTTGTTATGTCAAATCCAGATGTGCTTGTCTATTATGCTCCTTTTTGCCCTTATTGTACCTGGGCCAGACAGTTACTTGAGAGTAAAGGGGTGGGATATACCCTGATTAATGTCAATGAAGATGCTGCTCACCGGCAGGAGATGGAAGAACGTAGTCAAAGAAATACTGTTCCCCAAATTTTTATTGGTGACCATCATGTGGGTGGTTACGATGATTTATCTGCGCTTGAACAGCAGGGTGATCTGGATCGTTTACTTGTAGCCAGCTAGTTTTAAATCATTATCTGTTTTAGTTATGCACCTCGTCTGTCCCCATTGTTTAGCCATAAATAGAGTTCCTGACGATAAGCCTGCCCTGGATGGACAATGTGGTAAGTGCAAGGAACCTTTGTTTATCAGTGAGCCGCTGGAGGTCAATGAGCTGCAGTTTAAGCGGCATCTGACCAGAAATGATATACCCCTGGTAGTCGATTTCTGGGCATCATGGTGTGGTCCATGCCAGGTGATGGCGCCCAGTTTTAAGCTCGCCGCACAGCAGGTAGAGCCGGCAGGAAGGTTGTTGAAGGTTAATACTGAGCAACAACAGGCACTTGCTTCAAAATACGGTATTCGCAGTATTCCCACATTAATGGTATTCTCACAGGGTCAGGAAGTAGCCCGTACATCAGGTGCCCTGGACATGAGTAGCCTGTTGGGCTGGATTAAACAGTATATTTAAGAGTTAAAAAAATGAGTGAAGAACAGAATCAGCAACAGTTTGCGATACAGAAAATATATTTAAAAGATGTTTCATTTGAGTCGCCTAATTCACCTGCAGTTTTTCAGGATGCAGACTGGAAACCTGAAATTAATGTTCAGTTAAATACCGAAGGTAAAACCATTGCTGAGGGTGTGCATGAGGTAGTACTGAGCGTTACAGTAACGGCAAAAAAAGGTGATAGCACGGCTTTTCTCGTCGAAGTAAAGCAGGCTGGTGTTTTTCAGCTAACAGGTTTTTCACAGGAACAGCTGGGTGGAATGCTGGGTGCTTATTGCCCAGAAACTCTATTTCCGTTTGCGCGTGAGGCCATAGCTGAGCTTGTATCTAAAGGTGGATTTCCTCAATTACTGCTTGCACCAGTAAATTTCAATGCACTATATATGCAGCATCAGCAACAACAGGCTGAACAGCAGGCAGGACAGTCTCATTAGATGATGAAAACGACCAGGAGCATTGCCGTTCTGGGTGCCGGTTCCTGGGGAACTGCCCTGGCGATACAGATTGCCAGAGCAGAGAATCTGGATGTTCGTATGTGGGGTATAGATACTGCTCAAATTCAGCAAATGGAAGAGCAGCGATGTAATCCATTTTATTTGCCTGATATCCCTTTTCCTGAAACATTAAAGCTGGAGCCTGATCTGGATAGAGCGCTTGCTGCCGATACACTCTTACTAGCAATTCCAAGTCATGCGTTAAGAAGCTTTATACGCTCGGCAAAGGAGCAGATAAAACCAGGTCATCATATTGTCTGGGCGACAAAGGGTCTTGAGGAAGATAGCAGTAAACTGATGCATCAGGTTATTGCTGAAGAATTACCTGATTGTCATTCAACGGCTGTTGTATCTGGTCCTACATTTGCAAAAGAAGTTGCACAAAATTTACCCACTGCCGTAACAGTTGCAGCAAGTACAGAACAACTGGCAGGAGAGGTTGCAGAATTTTTGCATCATGGTAATTTCAGAGCATATACCAGTGATGATATTGTTGGTGTTGAACTGGGTGGTGCATTGAAAAATGTATTAGCGATTGCAGCAGGCATAGCGGATGGTCTCGGATTTGGTGCGAATACCAGGGCTGCACTGATTACCCGTGGCCTGGCAGAAATCATGCGACTTGGTGATGCTATGGGTGCAGATAAATCAACATTGATGGGATTGGCTGGGCTAGGCGATCTGGTTCTGACATGTACTGACAACCAGTCACGTAATCGACGCCTAGGTATCAAGTTAGCTGAGGGTAAATCCATAGAACAGGCAAGAGAGGAAATTGGCCAGGCTGTTGAGGGCGTGAAAACAGCTAAAGAGGCAGTAAAGCTGAGTAGTCAGTATAAGGTTGAGTTACCAATTATCGAACAGGTGTATCGGGTTCTTTATGAAGGTTGTTCAGCAAAAGAAGCTGTTCATGCGCTACTGGCCAGGGAAGCTAAACAGGAATAGTCATTCAGATCCATAAAACTCCAGTTGTCTCCAGGCTTCAAAAATAATAACTGCTACAGAATTAGACAGGTTCATGCTTCGACTATTAGCCAGCATGGGTATACGTATTACCTGTTGTTGATTAAGGCTATTAAGAAATGTATCCGGTAAACCCCTGGTTTCAGGTCCAAAAATAAAAGCATCATTTTTTTTAAATTCAATATCGCTATGCCGCTGTTTGCCTTTTGTTGAACAGGCAAAGACCCTTCCAGGATTTATAGTAGACAGAAATTCATCAATACAGTTGTATTCATTGACGCTGGCAAATTCATTGTAGTCCAGACCCGCTCTACGTAATTTCTTATTATCAAGTTCAAAGCCTAAAGGGTGTATAAGATGTAGCTGGCAGCCTGTATTAGCAGCCAGGCGTATGATATTGCCAGTATTAGGTGGAATTTCAGGTTCAAATAAGACGATATGAAACATTTTAAAAAAAGCCGTATTTATAGAAAGCATATTATGAAGAAATATTAGTATTAAAAATAGTACTTTTTATCCATTTAAAAAGAAGTGTATAAAAAATAGTATGGAGCAATGGTGAGTGAGTGTGGATACGCAAGAAAGTTAATTAAAGAGCCAGGTTAAAAGAATAAGTATTTGTGTCGATAAAGAGTAAAGAAAAGAAAGAATAAACAGCAAAAAACGTGAGGTAGATAAAAAGCAAATATACTGCTTTAAACATGTAAAGAATTAATTAAGAACGATATGTTTGTGATTTATACAGATTACCTTAAGCAAAGTAGTGTTGGTAAGTAAATTGATAATAAATATAACAGTTCACTGAAAGTAATAAGGCTTATAACGTGTACCTTGAGCATTTTGGTCTTAATAGACAGCCGTTTAAAATTACACCTGATACGAGTCTGTTTTATTCAGGTAGCAGGAGGGGCGCAGCATTGCATGCGTTGAAGTACGCAGTTGTGTCTGGCGAAGGGATAATAAAAGTAGTCGGAGAAGTTGGCAGTGGTAAGACAATGCTTTGCAGAATGCTTGAGATAGAACTGCCAGAAAATATAGAAGTTGTTTATATTTCAAATCCTAATTTATCAGCGGAAGATATCCTTCAGAATATTGCCATAGAATTAAAGATAGATATAAAAAGGAGGCAGAACAAAGTTGAGGTAATGCATAAGTTGCATTCTTATTTAATGGAAAAACATAGCAAAGGAAAACAGGTAGTTGTTTTTGTAGAAGAAGCGCAATGTATGCCAGTGGAAACACTCGAGGAAATACGGTTACTAAGTAATCTGGAAACATCCTCTTCAAAGTTGCTTCAGATGAT
>JAOUQA010000124.1 GCA_029879605.1 Gammaproteobacteria bacterium | reverse complement strand
GTTGCCAGCAGTGCTCCGGTTTTGCCGGATTTTTTCTGTTTAGTTGAATGGATAGTGCGTTTTTTATTTGAGAAAGAGGCATTGCTTTTTTCAAGAATGGTTGTGTAATCAGGAACGGGTACAGATGAAAAAGTAATTTTTTCATCAAAGCCCAGCTTTCCTTTTCGTGCAGATTCCGGTTTAGAAAGTGTGTCATCAATTGTATCGGATGCTATTGATGGTTCTGTTACTTCATCAACGCTAGTTGATTGTTGAAAATCAGGGATATCAGTATCAGTTGTCTCTCTATTTCCTAATAGCGCAATCAATTCATCATTGGTGAGGAAGTCTTCTTCATTGATATCTTCAGTTGTTGTTTCAGTTAGAGTATCTGAAGTGTCAAAGGAGGGCAGTTGATCGTCGTCTGAAATTGAGTCTTCGATAATATTATAGTGATTATCTTCCTGATCAAATGTGGATGCTAAACTATCTGTACCAGTTTCTTCATCGTGATTATCCAGAGTTTCATTTTCTGTAGCAGCTTCTTCATCATGAATCGAACTATGAGTTCCATCAAGTATATCCTGTATGAGTTGTTGATGACTTTCAGGTGATGAAATCTCGTGATTTTCATCGATTGTTTCAGCCAGGCCGTTTGAAATATTTTCTTCTGAGTTTAAATCACTCGTTAGTTCAGTCTCCAAGCTTTCTTCAGAATATGTGCTATTCATATTCAGGCTATCTAACAGCTCAGATTCAGTCTGTTCAAGGCCAGGTTCAAATTCTGATATAGATGTATCAAAGTCTGCGGGAAGATCTTCCTGTTCAGGTTCAGTTATATTTTCAGTATTCAGGCTATCCAGTAATTCGGTAATGGATGAGTCATCTTCTATAGTTGTATCTGATGTTGTTAAATCGTCAGATGAATCATTATTTTCATCGCTAAGGGTAGTGGGTTCTTCAAAAGAGGTGAGTTCGTTATCTTGCAAATTGTCAGTGTCATAAGAATCATCACTGCTAGTGTATAATTCTTCATCCAGGGTTGATTCTGATGTGTCACTTGTTAAGTAATCTAAATAATTTGCAGATTCAATTGTTTCACTTTCTTCACCTGAAACTGAGTTTAATTCATCTGCGTTCTCTGTCAGGCTGGTATTAATTTCATGAAGTGAGTCAACATTTTTCTCGAATTCATCGTTAACACTGATGTCATAACCCAGAATACGACTTATTTCATCAATATCAGATTTTAGATTCTGGTAATCTGTTTTGATTGATGAAGCATGTGAAGTTTCAGGTGTGAATGAGTATTTCATTCCCTGAAGTTGTTCGCTTTGTTTAAGTAATTCCCAAAGTTCTTCAATTTTAACTTTTATATCGGGCTTCTGGTAAATGACCGGCCAGGTGTTGATGAGCTGGCTCCAGAGTTCTTCAACTTTATTAATTTTGCTGTTTACTTCGGTATTGGCTGCATTATTATATTCAGGTATTGTGGTTTCAATGTCCTGATATTGATCGCCCAGTATGTTTTTTAGTAAGTCTTCTATATCAGTTTCGTTATCAAGTGAGACTGACTTAGCTTCATTATCGGTATTATCTTCATGGCTTATTCGATTAGTATCCAGTTCATGATCGGCAGATATGTCTGAGTTCAGGTAATCCTTATCTGAACTGTTATCGTTGAGAATATTGTCTAACAGTTCGTCAAGTTCTGGTTCATTATTGTCATTAGAATCAGAAATATGTGTGTCCTGTTGCTGGTTGCTGGTTGATTGAGCCTCAGTCTCTTCAGAACCGGTATCTTTATTTAATATTGACTGAATGATGACATCGATAGGTGTCTCATCCTCAGTCACTGAAGGCAAATCTTCATCAGTTGATGAATTCTCGGTCGGGTTGTACTGGGTTTCAGTCTCATTATCTAATGATTCAGCGGTATTATCCTGAAAATCGGGTTCATGCTCATCCTGGATGATTGATTGTTCTTCAGTCTCTTCAGAATCGTCATCTTCATTTAGAATTGACTGGATGAGGACATCGATTGGCACATCATCTTCTGTCGATGAAGGCAGATCTTCTTCGGCAGATAAGTCAGTATTCAGAGTGTCCTGGTTATCAATGGTGCTAGTGGACGAATCAGGGTAATCATCCTGAAAACTGGATTCATTCTGGTCTTGCAGGTCATCTTTATTCTGCGAAATTGATTCGTTTTCCATAGATTTAGGTAATACTCTTCTATAAAGGTGATAGCTCTGGTGCAGCCCTGGAATCCCACTTCTTTCTAACTAATTGATATTACTAGTGAAATATCATAATAGATAGAATTTACTAATAGTTATACACATTGATAATAGTGTAAAGAATGAGATTTTGCTGAAAGTAGTTAACAGCTGCTAACTTCCTGTTGTTACAGGCTTTTCAGTGATGATAGAAGAGTGATTATTGTTGAGTAATATGCCTGTTTCAGGGTGTGTTTTCGAGCATTTCAAAGGCCAGTTGTGCCACGTTGTCAGAGCCACCTTCTTTGCCCAGTTTAGCCCGCACCTGGTTTAGTTCCGTTATCATTGCGTTACGGTATGAGTCATCTGTTAATAGCCTGACAATTTCCCCGGCAATGTTTTCCGGACTCGCCTCATACTGAATAAATTCTTTCACAACTGATTTTTCAGCCACAATATTAACCAGCCCGATGTTCTCGATGGTTACCAGTCGTTTCAGGATGAAATAGGAGATAGGGGATATTTCATAGGTAATAACATTGGGTATACCCATCAGGGCGATTTCCAGGGTTGCTGTGCCAGATGCCGTTATGATGGCATCACAGCTTTGCATCACATTATAGACATTATCTTTTACAGCATGTACGTCCAGGTGACTGTATTGATCCAGGTGGGTGCTAATTTCACTGCTATCAATCGTACTGGCGATGGGCAGGATAAATTGCAACTCCGGGTGCTTCTGCTTGAGAATATTGGCTGCCTTTAACTGAATCGGTAGAATACGTTTAATTTCGTTTCGGCGACTACCTGGAAACAGGCCAACTACTTTTTTACCGGGATCCATGTGGTGGTGCTGCAGGGTTTCGGTTTTTGATTTACCCGTTTTGACTTCATCCACCAGGGGGTTGCCGACAAATCGTACAGGAACATTGGCTTTGCGATAAAACTTTTCTTCAAAGGGAAACAGTACCGCCATCATATCAATCAGCTTGCCGATTTTGTGTACCCGGTGGGGACGCCATGCCCAGACCTGGGGGCTGATATAGAACAGGACTTTTATACCATGTTCTTTGGCTGTTTTCGCCAGTTTGAAATTGAATTCCTGGTAGTCCACCAGGATGAGCAGGTCTGGCGGACTGGTTTTTAATTCATGCCTGAGTTTTTTTAAGTTGGCCAGAATGCGGCGCAGGTTGAACAGAACTTCGACAATACCGACCACGGCCATTTCTGCACAATCGACCTGTAGCTTCGCACCGGCTGCGCGGAGTTTGTCGCCCCCCATGCCAGAGACTTCAACAGGTGTCAGTTTTTGTAAGGCTTTAATCAGGTTAGCCGCATGAAGGTCACCGGATGCTTCACCGGCACTGATCATGATTTTTCTGGGGCGCTGTCTGGATTGTTCTGTATTTATTGGATCTGGCTTGCTCATCAGGCAGCTAACTCTATATTATAGTGCGCAATAAAAACAGGCATTGTAGCGGAAACTGACTTTGGACGACATTGATATTGATTTAAGCCCTTACTCTTTTGTTGCGGGTGCAGATGAAGCGGGCAGGGGACCACTGGTGGGTGCGGTCGTCGCAGCAGCGGTTATTCTTGATAATGACCGACCCATTGAAGGTCTGAATGATTCCAAGAAACTGACTGAAAAAAAACGCCTAAGCCTGGCAGCAGAAATCCAGCAAAAGGCCCTGGCCTGGTCAGTAGTATCAGTGTCGGCAGATGAAATCGATCGCATTAATATTCTCCAGGCCAGTTTGCTGGCGATGAAACGAGCCGTTGAGAGTTTATCCGTGTCTGCGGATATTGCCTTAATCGATGGTAATAAGTGCCCAGACCTGGCATGTCGTACTGAAGCTATTGTCAAAGGCGATAGTCGAGTGAAAGCAATTTCCGCTGCCTCGATCCTGGCCAAGGTTGAACGTGATCAGCAAATGGTGCAGTTGCACGAGCAATATCCCCAGTATGAATTTGCCAGGCACAAGGGTTACCCAACCAGATTACACCTGGAACTGCTGCAACAGCACGGTCCATGTCCAGAGCATCGAAAATCCTTTGGGCCCGTAAAGAAATTATTATAAAAACATATGTTTACACGCTATTGTTAATGTGGCTGTCTATATTAGATCCGGTTATTAAAAAGCGACCTGGCCAGGCATCTATTGATTCAGCCCAAAAGTGGGGCTGATAGTGGGTTTTAATCGGGTTTTGTTTGTTCAAAGTGGAAATCGGCTATTCATTTTTCTAAATTCTGTTAATTGAAATGGAGTATTCTGATTATTCGTGGCAGTATTCATGTCTGCCGGTATTTATCGTATTATTTACTGAGCGGTTTAAATTGTTAATATTAAATGTATATTAAACAATATCTTATAAGTAAAACTTAAAATAATTATTAAGTAGAAGAAGTTTTAATGAATCCTCGCTTTATTCATCTACGTGTTCATACCGAATTTTCCCTGGTAGATGGTGTTGTTCGCATAAAGCCTCTCATGCAGACCGCGATTGATCAGGGTATGCCTGCCGTGGCATTAACTGATCAGAGTAATCTGTTTGCCATGGTCAAGTTTTACAAAGCGGCCATGGCTTTCGGTGTTAAACCCATTATTGGGGTTGATGCCTGGGTGCGTCCCGCACAGGATGCAGAACAGCCCAGTCGAATTGTCCTGTTGTGTCAGAATAATACCGGCTACCAGAATCTGACCCGGCTGGTTTCCAGGTCGTACCTGGATGGTCAGCATGGTGGTTATCCCATGATGGAAATGAACTGGCTGCGAGAATTCAATGAAGGTCTGATTGTTCTGTCCGGTGCACGAGAAGGTGATGTGGGTCGAGCCCTGCTGGCAGGTAATACGGATCAGGCTGAAGATTTACTTAATAACTGGCTACAGATTTTTCCAGATCGTTATTACCTTGAGTTACAGCGTACCGGTCGCGAAGGTGAAGAAGAATATATTCATGGAGCCGTTAAGCTGGCACTGGCAAAACAGGTGCCCGTGGTGGCGACCAATGATGTGCGTTTTCTGCAGCAGTCAGATTTCGAGAGTCATGAAGTCAGGGTGTGTATTCATGATAGTCGTACCATGGATGATCCACGTCGACCCAAGCATTATAGTGATCAGCAGTATTTGCGTTCTGAAGCCGAAATGCTGGAACTGTTCGAAGACATTCCCGAAGCACTTGAAAACACCGTTGAGATTGCCCGTCGATGTAATTTAAAAGTTCGCCTGGGTGAAAGCTTCCTGCCTAATTTTCCTATTCCAGAAGGTGAGACCACGGACAGTTATTTTGCCCGTGTTGCTTACGAAGGCCTGGAACAGCGCCTGAAGGTTTTACTGGATCAGGAGGATCCTGAACTGAATGCAAAGAAGCAACCTTATTACGAACGATTACAGATCGAGATCGATGTTATTACCGGTATGGGGTTTCCCGGCTACTTCCTGATCGTAGCGGATTTCATCCAGTGGTCGAAAGATAACCATATTCCGGTTGGGCCGGGTCGTGGTTCCGGTGCCGGTTCACTGGTGGCCTATGCCATGAAGATTACTGATCTGGATCCGCTGGAATTTGATTTGCTGTTTGAGCGCTTTCTCAACCCCGAACGTGTGTCATTACCTGACTTTGACGTGGACTTCTGCATGGAAGGTCGAGACCGGGTGATCGATTATGTTGCCCAGCATTATGGTCGTGACCGGGTATCACAAATTATTACCTACGGCACCATGGCAGCTAAAGCGGTAGTGCGTGACGTGGGACGGGTGATGGGTTTGTCTTACGGGTTTGTCGATCGAATCGCCAAGCTGATTCCTTTTGAGATTGGTATGAACCTGACCAGGGCCCTGGAGGAATCTGAAGAGCTGCACACGGCCTACGAAGAAGATGAGGAAGTCCATGAGCTCATCGATATGGCTATGTCACTGGAAGGTGTGGCGCGTAATGCAGGCAAGCATGCCGGGGGCGTGGTTATATCGCCATCTGTGCTGACTGATTTTTCCCCGTTGTATTGTGAGCAGGGTAGCCAGAGCATTGTTACCCAGTTTGATAAAGATGATGTTGAAGCCATAGGCCTGGTGAAGTTCGATTTCCTCGGCCTGCGAACTCTTACGGTTATAGACTGGGCCGTACAAAATATTAAGGCCCGTTATCCAGAACAGAATGCACTGGATGTAAACCTGCTGCCACTGGATGACCAGGATGCTTTTGTCCTGTTAAAGAAATCTGAAACCACGGCGGTGTTCCAGCTTGAATCCAGTGGTATGAAAGATTTAATCAAGCGTCTGCAACCGGATTGTTTTGAAGACATC
>JAOUQA010000123.1 GCA_029879605.1 Gammaproteobacteria bacterium | reverse complement strand
TACAATCCAGTCAGCTTGTGTCATTATCTACAAAAGACATATTCTACCCTGTTATTGAACCGTTAATTAATCACATTCGAATTCAGCCCGACGGCAAATCACTTGCAGATGCACTAATTTCGGTACTGGTTAAATCACCATTAATAAACGAGCTCAAGTCTAATATTGACAGCCTGATAAACAAGGTCATTAATCAGCAACTATTACCCTTAACTAAAGATGCAGATAGTCCTAATTTTATTCTTTTTGATCTTCCGGTGAAACACAATAAAGAAATCACCTTGTTTCAATTCAGAATCGATGAGGAAAAAAATAAAAACAAAATGAAAAAACCTGTCTGGACCGTTTCTATCAATTTTGAATTCGAAGAACTGGGAGCGATACAGACTAAAATAAGTCTGCAGGACAATAACATTTCAACACTATTTCATGCAGAAAAAGAAACAACCGCAAACCGTATCAATAGAAATATCCCTCAACTCAAATCAAACCTTGAAATAGCAGGCTTCAAAGTAACTAACATAGACGTACTGGAAAATAAAATACAGCAACCAAGAAACCTGCCTAGAGATATACATTTCCTGGATGAAAAAGCATAATGAAACGCAGGCAAATTAAAAATCTGGCTGTTGCCCTGGAATACGATGGTGACAATGCACCAAAAATCATTGCGAAGGGAACAGATGATCTGGCAGAAAAAATCATTGCTATTGCACAACAGCACAATATCCCTTTACACGAAGATAGAAACCTGATTAAAGTACTGGCAGAAATTGAACTGGGAGATGAAATTCCAGATACACTATACCGTGCAGTAGCTGAAGTCATAGCGTTTGCATATATATTAACCGGGCGATTTCCGGAAGGCTTTCAGCGACCAGACTCTGATTTTTCCCAATCAGATGACTGATAAAATAGCTTTCCACATCAACTGAAATCAAAGCAAATAATACGACTCGCTAACTGGCCTGCTTTAATAATTCTATAAAATCTAATGCACTTAAGGGTTTTGAAATCAAATACCCCTGGGCATAATCACAGCCATGCCATTTGAGAAACTCAAACTGAATATCACTCTCGACACCTTCAGCAATTACCTCAAGCCCCATACTCTTTGCCATGGCAATTACCGCGCCTGCGATGGTGCCATCTCCCTCTTTTCCCCTAATACCACGCACAAATGACTGATCTATCTTCAACACGTCCAGTGGGAACTCGCTTAAGTAACCAAGCGAAGAATAACCTGTACCAAAATCATCCAGTGAAATATTAACTCCCAGCTCCTTGAGCTGATGCATTTTATCTATACTATTAGCTGCATCCTGCATTGCTATTCGTTCTGTAATTTCCAGATCAAGAAATTTTGCTGCAAATTTATTTTTATTTAGAATACTCTCAATATCTTTTACAAGATCATCCTGCATAAACTGTTTAGCTGATAAATTCACCCCAATACGCATGTTGTATCCCTGCTCATGCCAACAACTGGCCTGTGCAACAGTTTTATCAATCACCCATTTTCCCAGTTCACTGATCAACCCGGTTTCTTCTGCAAGAGGAATAAAACGCATAGGTGACACCACACCATGCTGTGGATGATTCCAGCGTACCAGTGCTTCGGCTGAAACAATCTCCCTGCTTTTAATAGACATTTGTGGCTGATAATATATTTCCAGCTCATCTTTAATTAAAGCAGCCCTGAGATCTCTTTCCATCGATAATCGATCATGAGCACGCTTATCCATATCTGCAGAATAAAAACACTCCTGGTTACCACCGTTGGACTTGGCACGACTCATCGCTTTATTTGCACACTGCACCAGGTTATCTGCCTTAATAGCATCCTCAGGCGACATCGCGATACCCATACTCAGGGAAACATGGACTTCTTCACCATTCAAATCAAATGGCTTTTCAGCCAGGGATGATCGAATAGAATTAACAACCCTGACAACTTCTTCCTGAGATTTAACACCTTCTAGCAATATGGCAAACTCGTCTGCTGAAATTCGCGAAACCGTATCACCCTCCTGAACACGTTGATTAAGCAGACCCGCTAACTGAATCAGTAAAACATCACCGGTATCATGCCCCAGGCTTTCATTAATAACTTTAAACCGATCAATATCAAGCTTGATAACTACATTATTGTTATCAAGATGTTCAGATACTTTCAGGGCATGGGTTAAACGCTCTTTGAAAAACGTCTGGTTCGGCAAATTAGTCAAGGCATCATGATAAGCCTGATGGAGAATCATTTCCTCTGCACGTTTGAGCGCAGTAATATCCTGAATAGTGCCAAGCAGAAATTTGGCTTTCTGATTAACATCTCGTATTACATCACATTGCTGAAAAATATATCTTTCCTTACCATCGTTGCCCTTGATTCTATATTCTATAGAAAAGCCATTCATAGTATTTAAAGCCTGATTAAAGGCATAGATAACTTTTTCAGCGTCCTCAGGATTAATCAGTTTTACAAAATCTGCAACCTCCATATAAGGAGGTATAGTTAATGCCAGTATCTGTCTAACATCACCTGGCAGATGAATTCTGTCATTAGAAAAATCAAGATCCCAGTAACCCAGCTTGGCAACTTTTAATGCATGTTGAATTTTATACTGACTTTCTCTTAGAGCAATATCCATGTGTTTTGCGTGCAACACATATTTAATACGTTGGTTAAATAATTCCCAGTTAACAGGCTTGGTTATAAAATCTGTTGCGCCATGAGAGAAAGCCTTATCGATTGAAATAATATCATCATTACCCGTTAATATCGTAATAGGCGTGATATTACTCGGATCTGATTCGCGCATCTGGGAGCAGGCATCAAAACCATTCATCACTGGCATTACGATATCAAGTAATACAAGGTCAGGCCTGCATTCCTTGAACAACTCGACTCCCGCAACACCGTTACTGGCTTCAATAATTTCATAACCTTCGGTTTCTAACGCCTTCCTTAACATCAGGCGCATAACCTGATCGTCATCCACCACAAGGATTAATGGTGTATGCCTCTCAGCTACAGTCAGTTCCAGTTGAACAGTATCTTTCATAATGATCTTCGATCAGTTAATTTTTAGAAACCAAATTGCATGCCCCTGGCAAGGTCATTCTTTATATCTTCTATATCTTCAAGTCCAACAGCTACGCGGATCAGTCCATCAGCAATACCAGCTTCTGTTCGCTGTTCCGGGGTTAAACGGCCATGAGTCGTGGTTGCCGGGTGGGTAATAGTACTTTTAGTATCACCCAGGTTTGCCGTGATTGAAATTATTTGTGTTGCATCAATTAATTTCCAGCCAGCTTCTTTTCCACCTTTCAATTCAAAAGAAACAATCCCGCCAAAATCCGTCTGCTGTCTACGCGCAAGTTCGTGCTGCGGATGACTGGCCAGCCCCGGGTAATAGACCCTGGCCACCTGGTCCTGCTGTTCCAGCCAGGTGGCAAGTGCCATTGCATTTTCACAATGAGCCTTCATCCTGATTTTTAAAGTTTCCAGGCCTTTTAGAAACACCCAGGCATTAAATGCGCTTAAAGTCGGGCCGGCAGTTCTCAGGAAACCAAACACATCAGTACCTACTACCTGTTCAGTACCACAAACTGCTCCACCCATGCAGCGTCCCTGACCATCCAGGTACTTGGTTGCAGAATGAATAATAATATCAGCACCCAGTTTCACAGGCTGTTGCAAAGCTGGTGTACAAAAGCAGTTATCAACGGCCAGTAGACAATTATTTTCATGCGCAAGATCCGCAAGGGATTTAATATCGGCAATTTCAGTTAAAGGATTTGAAGGTGTTTCCAGAAAAAAAAGTTTTGTTTCTGGGCGGATAGCCTGCTTCCATGACTCCAGATCTGAAAGATTTACAAATGTTGTTTCAATACCCAGTCGAGCAAGAAAATTTGTAAATAAAACAGACGTTGTACCAAAAATGCTTCGTGAAGATACAATATGATCACCTGTTTTTAATAATCCAATACAGGTAGCCAGTATCGCAGACATACCGGATGCAGTAGCCACGCAACATTCTGTCTCTTCCAGTGCGGCCAGCCTCTGTTCAAACGTTCTAACCGTCGGATTGGTAAAACGTGAATATATATTTCCTGGCTGCTCACCAGAAAAACGTGCGGCTGCTTCAGCAGCTGATGAAAAAACATAACTTGATGTTGGGAATATAGGTTCACCATGCTCACCTTCAACTGTACGTTTCTGTCCTGCACGTACTGCTTTGGTAGCAAACCCCATCACCTCATGTAACATCACTTCATCAAAATCAGTCATTACTAGCCTCTATTCATCAATTTTCACAATACAACCAGTTTGTACACGATCAAACACATCAATCACATCCTGATTGCGCATTCGAATACAACCATGTGATACTGGTTTGCCGATATTATCCTCATCAGGCGTTCCATGAATATAGATATAACGCTGAAAAGTATCGACGTCTCCACCCTGGTTAATCCCAGGTTCCAGCCCTTCCAGCCAGAGAATACGACTGGTTATTATATCTTCTGGTAACTCAGACCCGCCTTCCTTTAAATCATCCAGTACGCCCTGCGCTTGCCTGGCAATAAACACTTCACCAGCTGGCATATCCCCACCAATTTTTTCTTTAATTAAATGTAACCCCAGGGGAGTCTGATAACTGCCTTCTTTATTACCTGATCCAAAACGGGATGTCGATACCTGGTAATCAAACAGCACCCTGTCTTTATCATCCAGTAGATACATATGCTGCTCAGAAATTCGGATTAAGATAATATTTACGCTGGATGTCATATTCATTTCCATCTAGTATCTGACTATATGATATGCCCAAAAACCGATAGATAACAGGAATTATAGTTAATAACATGCTTATTATGAGACCTGGTCATATTTCCCTGCTATTACTGCTTGGAATATTACTTACCTTACCTACGGATGTTTATGCCTCGAAAAATGAAGTCCACCTAACCTGTTCTCGTATTGCCGGCAAACTTGCAAGTATTAATCTGGACGAATGTATTGATCGCAAGCTAGAATCATCCTTGTCATATTCCGAACAAAATATACCTCTACTTATCAAGGAATACCCTCCACTCAAACAACGACATCCACAAGCAAGAATTCTTATGCTGGGCGGCATACATGGTGATGAATATTCATCGGTAAGTATCATGTTCAAGTGGATGGCCAAACTGGATAAATACCATAGCGGCCTGTTCCACTGGCAGGTAGCACCACTGGTAAATCCTGATGGTTTACTGCGTAAAAAATCGCAACGCATGAATGCGAATGGTGTGGATCTCAATCGCAATTTTCTTAACGGCGTTAATGATCATGCCGGGCTTGAATACTGGCGTAATCACACCAAAAGCGATCCACGACGCTATCCGGGCATCAAACCAATGAGTGAAAAAGAAACCCAGTGGGTACATACACTAATTACCAAATTCAAACCTGATGCTATTGTTTCCGTACATGCCCCTTATGGCATCGTTGATTTTGACGGTCCACCAAAGCCTCCTACTCATCTTGGGCCTTTGCACCTGCACCTGCTTGGCACTTATCCTGGCTCTTTAGGTAATTTTGCAGGCGAGCAATTAGGTATCCCGGTCATCACTGTAGAATTACCTTACGCAGGTATTATGCCAAGTGATCGTGAAATTGCTCGCATCTGGGTTGACCTGGTACGCTGGTTAAAAGGCAACATACCTAAAAAAAAGAAAATAAAAAAGCAGCAACAGGCTAAAGAGAGTTTTTCGCTAACTGACTTAGAGAAGGTGCAGGAATCCCACCCTCATAAATAATTCTCCAGTGACCATCTGATTCCTTGCGCCAGTATTGTCGCTTCCAGGTCTGGCTGGAAAAATTATCACTTTTATAATCCTGATGGAATGTAGCAACCATAACGTCCTCGTTAGGATGCTTCAGGATACTGACATCAGACATATCAACCTGGATAGTTTTTTTATGCCTGGCAACTCGACGTTTATGTGTCACCCAGTCAGCATAATCTTTTTTATCTGATCTGAAATGTTTTGAATAATGAGACAGGTAAATCTCCGTGTTACTACTTTCCCAGTCACTAACCCACTTTTCAAATAAGGCATTTACTTCAGATTTTTGCTCCTGCCATTGTTTAACAGCTAACCATTGAATACCATCACCGATCAATACCGGGGTCTGACCCAGGGTAATATAACGCCCCACCTTAAGCAGGTCATCGTTTGGTAGCACTACACAACCTTCAGAAGCCAGTGGTGGACGATTGTAAGTCCCACTACGTGTACCGTGCAGCCAGATGCCATCACCTGTTCGACCAAGAAACTCATCCCATGCATTAGGGTAATTAATAGGGTAAGCACCAGCACCATACTTATCCGCCAGCTTATCAGGTGGAATATATGATTGAACAAAATAAACCCCCAGAGGCGTTCTCAGGTCTCCACGTTTCTCCTTCTCAGGCCCACCCCGCCCCATCGAAATAAAATAATCAGCAACCAGCCTGGGTTTATCCGGGCTATTTTCGAATATAAATAAAC
>JAOUQA010000122.1 GCA_029879605.1 Gammaproteobacteria bacterium | reverse complement strand
GACCTAACACATAAAATTCACCTTTAAAAATATCCCTGTCCTTAAGGTATTCACGTGAATAAACAAAAATAATTGCCACGATAGCTACAATAAATATCTTCAACACACTGGCTAATGCATCACTAACGAAAGCACCATTAAAAGCAATAACTTTTTCAGATGACTCTGTCATCAGAAGAATAAGCAAAGTAATAATCAAGCTAAGCTGAGCCAGGAAATAACTGGCATTACGTTGCTCATCCTTTAAATAAACATCTACTACCAGCACGAGACAGGTCAGACCGAGTAAGATAATCTCAGGCCAGGCAACCGCGTAATTCAGCATCTCAAGTGTCATAATCATTCAAACCTTGTCTTTTGGCCCTATAACTTTGATACAGCAACATGCTGCAATAAATTATTTACTGATGTATGCATCACATCCACCACAGGCGCCGGCCATAAACCAAGTGCCAGCACTGCAATAGCCAGAGTTGACATAATAAACAATTCACGTGAATTGATATCTTCCAGGGCTTTCACATTATTATTAGTGACTTCGCCATAAAACACGCGCTTCACCATCCACAGTGTATAAGCGGCGCCTAGAATCAAGGTTGTAGCAGCCAGGAAAGCAAACCAGAAATTGGCTTTAAAACTGGCAATAATAACCATGAACTCACCGACAAACCCCGAGGTACCAGGCAAGCCCGCATTGGACATGGCAAAAAACACAGCAAACGCTGCAAATACCGGCATGGTATTTACCACACCACCGTAATCTTTAATCTCACGCGAATGCATTCGATCATAGAGCACACCAATCATCAGGAATAATGCCCCTGAAATAAAACCATGGGAAATCATCTGGATCATGGCACCTTCAACGGCCATCACTGCACCTGTTGAATCTGCATTGGCAGGGTTATCCCAGATACGAAAAATAACAAACAGACCCAGTGTGACAAAACCCATGTGTGCAATGGATGAATAAGCCACGAGTTTTTTCATATCTGTCTGTACCAGTGCGACAAAACCAATGTAAACAACAGCCACCAGTGACATTAAAATAATCAGCCAGTCCAGTGAACTACTGGCATCCGGCGTAATTGGTAAACTGAAACGCAGGAAGCCATAACCACCAATCTTCAGCATAATCGCTGCCAGTATGACTGAACCACCGGTAGGCGCTTCAACATGAGCATCGGGTAACCAGGTATGTACAGGCCACATAGGCACTTTCACGGCAAACGCCATCAGGAACGCAATAAAGATCAGCGTCTGTTCGGTCATGTCCAGTTTCATATTATGCATATCGAGGATGGCAAAACTATCCATCTGGTAAAACATATAAATCATTGCCACCAGCATGAATACAGAACCAAAGAATGTATAAATAAAGAACTTGATCGTGGCATAAACACGGCGTGGACCACCCCAGACACCAATAATGATAAACATAGGTATCAGCATGGCTTCCCAGAACACATAGAAGAACATGGCATCCAGTGCGGCAAACACACCATTCATCAAACCTTCCATGATTAAAAACGCGGCCATGTACTGAGCTGGACGATCTTTAATAACTTCCCATCCTGCCAGAATTACCAGCACCGTGGTAAAGGTAGTCAATATAATTAAAGGCATGGAGATTCCATCCACACCAAAATGATAATAAATTTTAAAAGACTCGATCCATTCAAAACGCTCGACAAACTGCATTTCAACCTGGTTTACATCAAAACCGGTATAAAGGCCGAGGCTGAGTACAAACGTAACCAGGGAAAAGACCAGCGCCAGTCGGCGAACACCTTCTGCATCACCCTTGTCACCGGACAACAGCACTGCAATACCACCAATTATGGGTATCCAGACAACCAGACTTAATAAGGGCCAATCAGCAAACATTCGTTATATCCCAGTCATTCTTATTAATAATCATTAACCTTGATTGGTTACTTAACATAAACAAACAGCAACAATCCCATCAGACCCAGAATCATGGCAAAAGCATAATGGTATAAAATACCAGTTTGTATATGGCGCATCACACCTGATAACCAGCCAACCAGTTTTGCAGAACCATTTACAATGAAACCGTCAATAACACCGACATCACCAATTCTCCAGAAACTATTACCCAGCTTACGACTACCATTACCAAATACTGCAAAATAAACTTCATCCACCCAGTATTTTTTATCCAGTAAACGATACACGACCGCCAGTTTTTGCTGTAACAAATCTGCAATTTTTGGATTGACCAGGTAGATATACCAGGCCGCAATTAAACCAGCCAGCGCCAGGTAAACGGCAAGACCATGAAATGCATGCTCAATGAAACCAAATTCTGTTGTAAATGAAATCTGCCCAAGCACGTTATGAATATTTTTCACAACGATAGAATCTGCAAAATAAGTACCGAATAACATATATTCCACGGTTAACCAGCCAATCACGACTGAAGGAATTGCCAGCGCAATCAGTGGCACGGTCACCACCCAGGGAGTTTCATGTAAGTGTTCTTTTGTATGCTCATCCATGCGCTCTTTACCATGGAACACCAGGAAGAACATGCGGAATGAATAAAAAGCAGTTACAAATACGCCTAGCACGACCATTAAGTACGCAAAGCCCGAGCCGGGTATCTGTGAATAATGCACAGCTTCAATAATTGCATCTTTAGAAAAGAAACCTGAGAAGCCGGGAAAACCAATCAACGCCAGCGAGCCAATCAATGATGTCCAGTAAGTAATGGGCATGTATTTTTTCAGGCCACCCATTTTACGAATATCCTGTTCATGATGCATGGCAATAATCACCGAGCCTGCGGCAAGGAATAACAATGCTTTAAAAAAGGCATGGGTCATCAAATGGAAAACAGCTGCCGAATAAGCCGAGACACCCAGCGCCACTGTCATGTAACCCAGCTGCGATAAAGTTGAATAAGCTACTACTCGTTTAATGTCATTCTGCACAATACCGATCAGGCCCATAAAGAAAGCAGTGATGGCACCAATCACCAGAACAAAACTCAATGCAGTTTCAGACCATTCATATAAAGGTGACATACGAGCCACCATAAAAATACCTGCAGTTACCATGGTAGCTGCATGTATTAATGCTGAAATAGGCGTTGGACCTTCCATCGAATCAGGCAACCAGACATGTAACGGCACCTGTGCCGATTTACCCATGGCGCCTATAAATAACAAAATACAGATAACAGTCATCAATGACCATTCAGTACCCGGAATAATAACAATACTCAGCCCGGCTATCTGCTCTGCTTTCTGGAATACTTCAATATAGTCAAGGCTGCCCGCATACATAACAACGGCAGCAATACCCAGGATAAATCCAAAGTCACCAACACGGTTTACCAGGAAGGCTTTTAAATTAGCATAAATAGCTGTTTCTTTTTTATACCAGAAACCAATCAATAAATAAGACACCAGCCCTACTGCTTCCCAGCCAAAGAATAACTGCATGAAGTTATTGGACATCACCAGCATCAGCATGGAGAAAGTAAACAGTGAAATATAACTAAAGAAACGCTGGTAACCAGGGTCATCGTGCATATAACCAATGGTGTACACATGCACCATTAAAGAAACACCCGTAACGACTGCCATCATCATGACAGTCAGGTGATCAATCAGAAATCCCACTTCGAATTTAAGACCATCACTGACCATCCAGGTATAAACAGATTCGTTATAAACAGCACCACCATCAAAAACAATATGATTCAAGGCAACCAGTGAAAGAATAAAAGAAACACCAACACCGGCAATAGTGACCGTATGTGCACCGATACGGCCAATTTGCCTGCCAAAGAAGCCGGCAATAATGGCACCGAATAATGAAGCGAGCGGAATAGCTAAATAAATATTTTCCATCATTACCCCTTCATACTATCCAGTTCTGCAACATTAATCGTACGTCTATTCCTAAACAGCACCACCAGTATTGCGAGTCCGATTGCCGCTTCAGCTGCAGCCACGGTCAGTATAAAGAAAACAAAAACCTGGCCTGCGACATCACCCATAAAATAGGAAAAGGCAATAAAATTAATATTTACTGCCAGCAACATAAGCTCGATGCACATCAGGATAATGATGACATTTTTGCGATTAATGAAGATGCCGGCGATACTGATCGCAAACATAATGGCACCAAGGGTTAAATAACTGGATAGTGGAATCATTTTTTCTCCGCATCCATCTTAACTATTCGTAAACGGTCTTCTTTCTTGACCATAATCTGTTTGCCCGGCGTCTGATATTTTGTCTCTGGACGGCGGCGCATGGTCAGTGCAATCGCAGCAACAATAGCCACCAGCAATATCACCGAAGCGATTTCAAAAGGATAAACATATTCTGTATACAGCACCTTGCCCAGTTCTTCAGTGTTGTTGTAATCCGCAGCATGCCTTTCGGGTGATGCATACTGCTCAACCTCAAAACCAAAATTCTCTGGCCCAACTACTAACACCATCTGAACGGCCAGCAGCAATGCAATTAAAACGCCCACCGGCAGGAAACGCATAAAACCTTCACGCATTTTCGTAACATTAATATCCAGCATCATTACAACGAACAGGAACAGCACCATAACTGCCCCGACATAAACCAGTACTAATGTAATTGCCAGGAACTCGGCCTCAAGCAACAACCAGATGCCCGAGGTCGCAAAAAAAGTTAATACCAGGGACAGGGCTGAATGCACCGGGTTACGAGATATAATAACCCCCAGTGCACCGAGGATCATTACCCCGGAAAAAACATAAAATACGATTTCAATAAAACTCATTATATTTTTTCAGCCCTATCTATATTTTGCATCCGCTGCTTTACAGGCAGCAATTTCTGTTTCATATTTATCGCCCACAGCCAGTAGCTTTTCCTTGGTCATGATATTCTCACCACGATTTTCAAAGTGATATTCAAAAATATGGGTTTCCACTATGGCGTCTACTGGACAGGCCTCTTCACAAAAACCACAGTAAATACATTTAAACAGGTCAATATCATAACGTGTTGTTCGACGTGTACCATCACTACGTTCGGCTACATCGATGGTAATAGCCAGCGCCGGGCATACAGCTTCACATAATTTACAGGCGATACAACGCTCTTCTCCATTAGCATAACGACGCTGTGCATGCAGACCACGAAAACGTGGTGACATGGGTGTTTTTTCTTCCGGATACTGAACCGTAATTTTCCTGGCAAAAAGATAACGCCCGGTAACGGACAATCCCTTGAGCAACTCAAGGAACATGAAACTTTTAATATAATGTTTTAACAGTCTCATGCGCTCTCCTACACCGCCCATGGCCCAACTTGCATCACCACCATGACAGCTTCAACAAACAGCCAGACAATGGTAACAGGAATAAATACTTTCCAGCCCAGGCGCATAATCTGGTCATAGCGATAACGTGGAAAAGTTGCACGCAACCAGAGGAACATAAAAATAAAGAACGCTGTTTTTGCCAGGAACCAGTGCATACCGTTACCCAGCAATAATGAGTCTGCAGAAACCAGACCTTCAAAAGGCGACAACCAGCCACCGAAGAACATAATCGATGTTAAGGCTGCAATTAAAATTATGTTAGCGTATTCAGCCAGGAAAAAGACAGCGAATGCCATACCGGAATAATCAACATGGAAACCGGCAACAATTTCTGATTCACCTTCGGCTACATCAAAAGGTGCACGGTTAGTTTCAGCAACGCCTGATATAAAATACACAAAGAACAACGGCAATAACGGCCAGACAAACCAGCTGGAAAGTCCACCCTGCTGTTTGCTAATGATATCACCCAGGTTCAAACTGCTACTGGCCATTAAAACACCTACCAGCGCAAAACCCATGGCGATTTCATAGGACACCACCTGGGCAGCTGAACGTAAAGCACCCATCATGGCGTATTTTGAATTCGACGCCCAGCCGGCAACAATAACACCATAAACACCCATAGATGTCAGGGCCAGTATATACAACAGGGCCGCATTAACATCGGCCAGTACCCAGCCATCATTAAAGGGAATGACTGCCCATGCTGCAAGTGCCGGTGCGATGGATAAAATAGGTGCGCCAAGAAACAGGAAACGGTTTGCATTGGTCGGAATGATGATTTCCTTAAACATCAGTTTCACAGCATCCGCAATAGGCTGCAACCAGCCACGTGGGCCAACACGATTAGGCCCTATACGCACCTGCATATAACCAATAATTTTGCGTTCCGCATAGGTGACATAAGCCACCGACAACATTAATGGCACCATTATGATGACAATAAAAAATAAATTTTCAAACAGCAACTGACTCCAGAGAGGAAACCATCCCCAGATAGATAGTGCAGTATCAATAATCGAATCGATCATAATTACACTCTCTCCAGTTCAATAGAACCAAACATATCACCCAGCATCTGAGTATTTTCCTGCGCTGCTGAAATCCATATACAACCGTCTGGTATACCTTCATCAATCACCAGGGACAGATAAGTATGACCACCCTGTATAATTTTTACTTTTTCTGCGCCATCGACACCAGATAACCTGGCCTGCTGACTATTCATTCGTG
>JAOUQA010000004.1 GCA_029879605.1 Gammaproteobacteria bacterium | reverse complement strand
TGAAAAGGTTATTGCCACTACGATCACTGAACTCATTGATTACACACAATGGCATTTTGATGAAGAAGAAAAGATCATGGAAGCCATCAATTATTCCGGTATCGCTGGTCAGAAAGCAGCCCATAAGGCTTTCATTGACAAATTAGTCAGCTTCAAAGGTGATATAGATAAAGGACTGGCTATTTTTGCCGTATCTGAAATCTCAACAACTGCTGTTAAATGGTTAACGGACCATATCCTGGTACTGGACAAACAGTATGAGAGCACCATGAATGAGCATGGTTATCATTAAATAGTAATAAAATCAGTATAAAAAAAGACCTGTTTAACAGGTCTTTTTTTTTGCTTGAATTATTAGCGATTCAAAACTTACAATTTGAAAAAATAGTTCGCAACTTGCATTAAAACTCAAACTGGATGATCAGGTCTTGTAAAATATTTTCAGAAACAACAAACCACACAGATAGAAATATCCGTGTTATTTTTTAAGCACATTGGTCAATGTTCTTAACAAATCACCTTCTTTAAATGGTTTTGTTATATAGGCATCTGTAGCACTCATTTTGCCTTTTACCTTATCCATCAGGCTATCTTTTGAAGTCACCATGATAATGGGCAGATGACTAAATTTTTTATTACTCTTCAATAAATCAACGACTTTATAACCATCGATACCCGGCATAATTAAATCCAGAATAATTGCATCTGGCACTTCTTTATCCAGTTTACCTAAAGCGTCAAAACCATCCTTTGCTTCAATAATGTTATAGCCAAATTCAGCCAGTGGATCAGCCGCTGCTTTCCTGGCAATAGCACTATCGTCAATAATTAATATCGTTTCTCTAAATGCCCCACGTGAATTCTTCTGATAAGCCTGGGTTGCAGGATCTGATGCTGATGCCTGAGCAGGTTGAGCAGTAGCCTGACCAGCCCTTGGTACTTTTACGCCAAAATATGAAAAAAATTCTTCATTGCTGATTCTTGCCGACCCGGCTTTCACGTATTCGTCACCACCACTTCCGTCCTGTTTAGCAGGCCGGAACATAAATCGAATTTCATTTAGCTTTTCAAGCTCTGGTAAAACCTGCATACCACGGTAGATTCCATAGTTAATTGAAACTATTTGAGCATTCTCAATAATTAATTTTCCCCAGCCATCGTTATCCCCCATGATAACAACTGTACCATCCATGCTATTCTGTACATATTCAGTCAGGGCTGTGACAAAGTCTTTAATTGTTTGTTTATGCTGCACACAAAGCTCCGTTTACATCCATTAATTATTACTCTGTTGAGGTAAATTTATAAAAACTTTAGTACCTTTACCTAACTCACTTTCCAGCCACATACGTCCACCACATTTTTCCAACAGGTCATGACATAGTATCAGACCCATTCCAGTACCAACCTCACCTGCTGTACCTTCACGTCTAAACTGCTGACCCAGCTGAAAAATATTTTGAATATTTTCTTCACTTATACCAATTCCATTGTCCTCAATTGTAATAGTCACTGAGCCATCGATATTCGAATCTTCAGCTACCACAACAACGACACCGCCTTTATTACTATAAGAAACAGCATTACTAAGTACATTCTGTACAATAATACGTAGAAACTCTTCATCAACATAAGCTATTTCATCTGCATTTATATCATTTACAATTGATATAGCTTTATGTTTAGTTTCTAACTGAATATCACTAATGATCGAATCAAATACTTCCTTTACATTAACATTTTGCTGATTATTTGTGAGTTCATTATTTTGTAAAGCTGACCAGAATTTCAAATTATGTGAAATATCATTAATACAATCTGCTGCTGAATAAGCGAGTGATATATAGTCACACAATGCTTCCTTATCCAGGTCTGCTGATGTTTCATTTAATCGTTGCAGAACTGATTTCAAACTCTGTATAGGAGTCAGTAAATCTTCAGCCAGCATAGATATAAACTGATTTTTAGCCTTATCATAATCTTTAAGATCCTGCTCCTGTTGCGCAAGTCGCAGGTGGGTTGTTACCCTGGCCTGTAATTCTTTAACATTAATGGGCTTTGTTAGATAATCAACCGCACCCCGACTAAATGCTTTCACCTTGCTTTCAATATCTTCAAGCGCTGTTAGAAAAATTACGGGCACTCTCGCATGTTGTGGCATTTCTTTGAATTTCTCACAGACCTGGTAACCATCCATTTCAGGCATCATAATATCAAGCAGAACTAAATCAAGATCATTCTCACTAGCCAGGGCCAACGCATCCTTACCGCTTTCAGCACGAAGTAAACGATAGTCAAAACCTTCCAGAAAACATTCAAGCAAATCCAGGTTTGCAGGATGATCATCAACGATCAGAATTGTAGTTTGATTTTTGTTGCCCATAAATATTATTATTAAAAGACCCTGTTTCTTATAGTCAGGACCTCATTTAATCCTCAATTAATGCCTTTCGTGATAGACAGGATAATACAATAAAGCAATAATATTAATCTATACTAATACTTAATAAACTGTATTAAAATCAGTTAAATATCTAGCATTTATTATAGATGACTATAAATAAAAATGTAGTTTAGCAGTCAAATATTGCTAGTCAGCTTGCAAAGTAATAATGCTTTGAGATGTGGTAATGTTTTCAGTATTGGCTGATTTTGCAAATCTATCTTCAACCAGTCCACTCACATCAGCATTTTCAAGCATATTGAATTTAACCAGTAAGTCAGCCATATACTGCAACTCGTCTTCGACGGGTAGATACTGGTTATAGACAATCCGGTTCTCTGGTGTGGTCATAGCATATTCCACCAGCCCTTCGGCCTGGTTCCAGTATTGAGCTGCAATTTCAATAGCCTGTTGCTGATTTTCCTGGGCCCAGAGTCCTGATCGAATAGCACTTTGTACCATATGCTGCACTACTTCCGGCTTGTCATCGATAAATTTCTGGCGCACAACCACCAGATTACAGATAAAACCTGGCCAGACATCTTCGACATAATTGACTAGCTGAGCATGACCGCTTTTTAGTGTCTGGGCCGCAAATGGCTCACCCACATAATAGGCATCCAGTGAGCCTGTAGAAAGTGCCGAAGCCATATCAGGTGGATTCATTTCGACGACGTTAATTCGACCACGCAGGCCTTTTTCTTCAATGAGCTTCAGAATACTCAGGTTATGGCCTGAGTAGCGCATAGGCACAGCCAGGGTCATACCTTCCAGGTCTTCAAGTTTCTCTATACTTAATTCTTTTCTCGCAACCAGCGTGCTCTCATGGCGATTACCAATATAAACCACTTTAACGTCCTCTCCCTGTTGCCTGAGAACAATTGACAGCGGTGCAATCATAAAAGCAGCATCGATCTGGCCATGTCTAAGCGACTCTGCCATTTCAGCAAATGAAGCATACTTTAAAGCCCGGTAACGTATTTCACCATCCTTCTTGCTCACATAATCCATAATAGGTGCAGCCAGGTTAGTTACCACAGGCATATAACCCATCGCAACAACTGGACGCTCACTGTATTCCGTATTCAGCTTAAAGTGCATATAAGAAATGAAAAACGCCCAGATGGTAATGCCAACAAAGATATACCAGATAACAGAAGCTTCCCTGAGCTTAGTTGAAAGTTTATGCAACATAACTTACACCCAGGGTCATAAAGATTTGATCACGTAAATCCCTTAATCCAGGTTCTTTTTCGATATTTCGTGGACGAGAGAAATCCAGCTTATGTTCCATAATAACCCGTGCAGGCCGTTCATTTAATACAATAATACGATCAGCCATAATCAATGCATCATCTATAAAGTGAGTTACCATGATCATGGTTTTTTTAATAAAGGTATGCATATTGACGACTTCTTCACGAATTTTTAGATGAGTCAGGTAATCCAGGCCTGTAAAAGGCTCATCCATATACAAAATTTCAGGATTAACCGCAAGGGCTCGCGCCAGTTCTGCCCTGCGTTGCATACCACCAGATAACTGGCTGGGGTAATGATATTCAAAACCCGTCAACTCCACCATATCGATATATTCCTGAATGGTATCCTCTTTTTCCTGTTCATCTTCCAGGTTACGTAAACCCAGTTCGACATTTTGCCAGACAGTCATCCATGGCAATAAACCATTTTGCTGAAATACAAATACATTATCAGAACTGGGTTCTATAATTCGCTTACCGTCAATAAGAATCTGGCCTTTATAAGACTGATCAAAACCTGCCATGATGCGAAGCATTGTAGATTTACCACAACCAGATGGCCCCAGGATACAGACCATTTCACCATCTTCAAATTCAAGATTAATATCTTCAAAAACTTTGATTTCAGCGCCAATATCATTATCGTCACCAGGGTCACGCTTACGGCTGCGGCGATTTATATAACTTTTACCTAAACCCTGAATTTTAATATTTGACATACAAAACCTTTATCAACGACCAAAACGTGAAGCAACAACAGATTCTATCTGGCTTAGCTCATACATAATAATATCCAGTATTAATCCAATAATACCGATAACAATCATTCCAACCATGACATAATCCATACGTAAGGCATTACGAGAATCAAGTATCAAGTAGCCAAGGCCTGATTGAACAGCAATCATTTCTGCAGCAACCACAACCAGCCAGGCGATAGCAACTGTTAATCGCAAAGCTGTTACAACCTCAGGTACAATGGCTGGAATGACCACCTTGGAAAGTCTTTCCATACGTGTAAAGTTAAAATTAGCCGCCACCTGAAAATAAATAGGATTAATTCTTTCCACGGCGATAGCCGTCGATACAACAATAGGAAAAAAACTGGAAAGAAAAATAAGAAATATAGCCGGTTGATCGCCTATACCAAACCATAACATCGACAAAGGTATCCATGCCAGCGGAGATATTGGCCGCATAAACTGTATTAATGGATTAAACAAATACTTAAACACCTGGACACGACCAATCATTATTCCGAGCGGAATACCCAGCAACGCCCCAAGGTAAAAACCAATAGTAACACGGTACAAACTTGCTACCGAATCTTTCAACAGCTTCCCATTCATTATTAATTCATAAAAACTGTTCATAACAGCAACAGGTCCCGGGAAAACCTGGACACTCCATTGACCATATACAACGACCAGCTCCCATAATGCTATGATTACAGAAAATGAAACAATGGGTAAAATAAAATTTCTCTTAAAAATCATAATATGCAATCAACCAGCTAAAATACCTATAAACTAATTATCTCTTTCGCCAAATTATAATACTGTCTGCCAGCCCTGCTTTCTTTATCATAATAAATAGTTGGCGTATGAAACACCTGGGACTCCTGAACTTTGGCATCTTTCTCAATCATGGTTGAAAACACATGATCCTTATATTCTTCCTGTAACTTTTTAAGAATAACACGTGAAGCTGTGTTATCCGGTTCAAACATAGTCACAGGTATCCGGTAGTCAATTTCATGTGCAGATTTATCACGAATCACATTAATCATATTGACAATGTGATTAACGCCCTGCATAGACAGGTATTCACAAGGCGTTGGTATCACAGCAAGATTTGATGCCAGCAAAGCATTCAATGTGTAAAAATCACCAGAAGGTGGCGTATCAATAATTATATAATCAAAATAATGTGCTATCGATTTTAACTTATCACGCAACAGGTATTCAAAATTTACATCCTGTAGATGTTTTTTCGACAACAGCGCCATCTTACTATTAGAGGGCAATAACCAGATATTCAGTTTTGATTTAATAATATAACTGGATATCCCCTTGTCATCAGAATGAATGACTTCGAAAAATGATTTTGCATCTTTGTAGCCCATCAATAAAGTCAGATTTGACTGGATATCAAAATCAATCAACAGAACACGCTTTTTGAGGAGATTTAATGAAACAGCAAGATTTAATGAAGTGGTTGTTTTAGCAACTCCGCCTTTCTGATTACAAACCGATATAATCCTGGCGTTCATGTTTGAATCGTCAGAATTTATACCTTCAATTTCTATTTTTTCAGGTGCAGCGGGTGCAGCAACTTCAGCTGGTTTATTACTTACAGGCTTTCGAATTGTAAAAACATTTTTGCAACGTGTACATCGAGCAGAGACTTCGCTTTTTTTAATTGCGCTCTCACTGATATTATAACTCGTATTACAGTTACTACAGGTAATAATCATATATTGGTTCTCTAGAAATTATTTCCTGCGCTAAAGATTATGACAACCCGAAAACTAAAAACAGAAGACCCATGAGCTACAGCAGTCATATCTTACTAGTTTTAATCATTGCTTCGATCTGCTTAGACAACTGATTAGCATCTGTCACAGTATCAACAACACCGTTTTCAATGGCAACTGATGTCAGGTTAGGATATACACAAGTCTCCATCGATTGAGCGATTGTAGTTCCTGATTTTTCCTTAATATTCATAAAACCCTTACTTCCATCACTGCCAATACCTGTAAGCAAAACACCAATCGCATTCTCACTAAAAGCTTCTGCAGCTGAAGAAAACAGATCATTTAATGGCTCGTCAGGATTAGCGCCTTTGGCCAGGCAAAATTCGTTATTTTGATTATTTATAACAATAAGTGGGGCATTATAGGCACACATATAACAAACACCCTGCTCAATAACTGCGCCTTCAATTCCCACTTCTACTCGCCAGGGAGTAAACTCATTAAACTTCTCAACAAATGCAGGCAGTATTTTTTGTGAAATCTCCTGCACTACAACTACAGCAGCTGGCAAATCAGGGGATAACTGCGACATCAGGTTAATAATAGTGTTTGGTCCACCCAATGTCGTTCCAACAGCAATCAGGTAATCCAGTTGTTTATATTCATAACGCTCGCTTAAACGATCACGAGCATCGAGCTTACAGACTCTAACTCTGCGCACTTTTTCAATATCTTCATCTGAAGCAATTTTTACACGATCAATGATTTTATTACGCTCTTCATGTATATCCTTAGAAATTGCGCCTGAAGGTTTTGGCATAAAATCAACCACACCCAGGCGTAGGGCCTCAAAGGTAATCTCACCATGGTTAAACAGTGAACTCAACATAACAATAGGCACCGGGGATTCAATCATGATATGCCTAACAGTTCTTATCCCATCCATAACAGGCATATCTACATCAAGTGTAATCACATCAGGTTTTAACTCTTTGATTCTTTCCAGACCTTCCTGCCCATTTTTGGCAATACCGACTACTTCAATTTCAGGATCAGAACCCAGCATTTCACTAAGTGCCTTAACCATAAAAGAGGCATCATCGACAATCAGTACTTTAATTTTATCTGCCATACAATTCCTGACTATGAAATAAATTGAATACCCTGGTTAATAATAACTAGCTAACAACTTTAGCTATTTGATTTAGTTTTTGGTCTTATTTTAGCTTTTAGTCGAGCAGTTTGTTCACGGTGTTTCTTGGCCTGTCTTTCTGCCGTTAAACGTACCATTTCATACACGTCCAGTATCAGCGAGATGCGTCCATCACCAATGATTGTTGCACCTGAGAAGCCACTTTTCTCCTGTACATAATCCACCAGTGGTTTAATTACCACCTCATCCTGGCCCAGCATTTCATCAACTACAAAGCCAACTCTCTGGCCACCCGAGCTAACTATAACCACATAAAGCCTGTCAGTATTACTATCCGACTTAATACCAAACAATGTTGACAGCCTGAATACCGGTAATGTCTGACCACGCAGGTAAATTACCTCAACACCTTCAACAATTGAAATATCATTGGTATTTATGCGCACAGTTTCATCTACATTCGCCAATGGAATTGCAAAAACATCAGCCCCGGTACGTATCATCAGCGCATGTATAATTGCCAGTGTTAGAGGAATTTTAACGCGCATACGGGTACCCGTACCCTGCTTCGACTCAATTTCCAGTGAGCCATTAAGTTTCTCAATATTTTTGCGTACTACATCCATACCAACACCACGCCCTGAGGTATTAGTAACTTTCTCTGCTGTAGAAAATCCGGCAGTCAGAATAATATTGGTAATTTCAGATGCGGACATGCGATCAAGCTCATCTTCTGTGAACAAACCTTTCTCAACCGCCTTTTTCCTGATCTTTTTACGATCTATACCACGACCATCATCTGTCACTTCGATAACAATATTATTACTTTCCTGGTAGGCCTCAAGTGAAAGCGTTGCTTCTGGTGTTTTACCGAGAAGTTTACGTTCTTCCATATTCTCCATACCATGATCAACAGCATTTCTAATAATGTGAATTAAAGGATCAGATAATTCCTCTACAATCATTTTATCAAGCTCAGTTTCTTCACCTTTTACTACCAGGTTTACTTTCTTGTCTGTATTATGAGTCAGGTCATGAACCAGTCTTGGGTAGCGATTGAAAATCTGCGAAATAGGCAACATTCGCATTTTCATAACACCTTCCTGAAGCTCATTCGATGTACGACCCAGTCCCGAAATAGCTTCGCCAAGACGATAGCTGAAAGTACGCATCATTTTCATCTCTCGCTGGTCAAGGTCAATTGACTCTTTTAGATGCGCCTGCAATTCTCCCAGCTCATTTAACAACTGCACGAAATAAGAACGGTCAACAACAAGCTCACCGACCTGGTTCATAAGAATATCTATTTTCTCAGAATCGACTCTTAAACTTCTCCTGGATTTTTTATCCTTACCATCACGCTGACGACGACGATCGCCAACAAAACGACGATCCTCTGCACGACGATCATCATTTTCTCGACGATCATTCGATTTACGGCGTTCTGGCTGGGGTTTATCAGGTTTCGCAGCAGCAGCTTCATCTTTAGCTGATACCATTTCATCAAATACCTGGTTTAAAGTTTCATATTCAGTATTGCTTAGCTGATTAATTGATTCATTAAGCGCATTACTCAAACGATCAGATAAATCATCATCCTGCCCAATCTCTGCACCGGCTGATAAAGCTGCTTCTAGCTCATCTGCAACGGGTGTTGATTGAACCGGCCTGGATTCTTCAACGGGTGGTGACTCAAAAACGGGCTCTTTTATTTGAGGCTGGTGTGTCTGTGGCTGTTCTACAGGTGATTGTACAACTGATGTTTTGCCAGTATCGAGCTGCGGAAAGAACTGTTTTAATTCCGCAAAATAAAAATCCATAAATGACAGGGCAACATCCTTACCCCTTGAAACAGATTTAGCAGCTTCCAGCAATGAATCTATCCAGCCTTCATAAAAATCCGCAACTTCCTCGTAACCCATGTAATTTGCAGAGGCCGTTAATCGCTCTAAAATTTGTATGCAATAATCAAGACTACCTTTCTTATCTGAATCATTATCTATATTGGCAATAATTGATCTAATTTCAGATACTTTTTCCTGAAGTTGATTACTGAAAATAGTAAATAATTCCTGGTCATTTTCTTCCTGGAAACCACCCGCATTCTGGCTTTGCTGATTATTTGCAACGGGTTGAGATGTAACTGCCCGGGATTCTGGTTTAACGATTTCAGCTTTTTGTTCAACCTGCTGAGACAATTGCGGAAAAAACTGTTTTAATTCGGCAAAATAAAAATCCATGAATGATAATTCAATATCTTTACCTCTTTTAACAGCCTTAAGCGCCTCTTTAACAGACCCCTCCCAGCCATTACAGAACGAGGCAATATCATCATAGCCCATATAATTAGCTGACGATTTCAGCTTACTAATAGCATCAACACATTTTTCAAGTCTTTGTTCTTTATCTTCAGCTGTATCAATACCATCCATAACAGACTGAATTATATCTGCCTGACCCCTAACCTGATTTAGATATATTGAAAATAGCTCTTCATCATTCTCTTCTGCAAAACCTGCCACCAGGTCATTTTCATCCACTGTAGATACTGGCTCACCTGCATCTGATGACTCACCTGCACCTGTTGGCTTAGCCGGTTCACTTACTACAGCACGACCTTCAAGGTGCATTGCCAGTTTCTCAATTAGATCGTCTATTTCAGATTCTTCTGACTGGGTATTTTCCAGTTCCCTGACCAGTTGCACGATTCTGTCACGGGCCTCGATTAATGTTTCCACAATCTCGGGCGTGGAATGCATAGAACCATCACGAAGCTTATCAAGCAGATCTTCCAGCCTGTGCGTTAGTCGAGAAACACCCGCGACCCCAATAAACTGAGCTGACCCTTTAATAGTATGAACCGGGCGAAATATTTCATTAAGAATTTCCAGATCGTCTGGTGTTTCGACTAATTGCAACAACAGAGCTTCCATCTCTTCGAGATGCTCTGTGGCTTCAATAATAAAGTCTGGAAGCTGTGATAATTCTATTTCACTCATATTTGTTCCATAATCCTTATCTGGATATATCTATCATTGGGTTTGTATTCATAGTCATAAAAACTAATCACCCACCAGTTCCAGGATCTGATCTGTATTATGTTTAGTCGCAAGGCCAATAGCGCCTATACGATCGACTTCATCTTTATATTTGTCTTCATCAAGATTGGATAAAATTAAAACTTTTGCATTATTATCAATCGCTATTATTTCTCGTGCAGCAGTTAAGCCATCCATTCCCCTCATAGTTATATCCATTGTAACCAGGTCAGGATTTAGTTCCTTAAACAGTTCGATTGCCTCCATGCCGCTTGCTGCCATTCCTGCAATAGTGTGACCTGCTTCTTCAAATGCCTTTGCCAGCATCTTTCGCATAATAGATGAATCATCAACAATTAAAATTCTCTTGGGCATACTTAGTTTTCCACACAACAAAAAATCATAAAAAAATTATTACTCAACAATTTCACTTTCAGTCAATAAAAATGTATCAGCACCAAGATCACCAAGAACTTTCTGTTCTTCATTAAACAGAACCAGATCAAAGTCGAGAATTATAATTAGACTACCATCTATTTCACACACTCCTTTGATATATTGACTCTCCAGGCCCGAGACAATAATTTCGGGCGCAGTCTCAACACTCTTTTCTTCAATTTTCAAAACTTCAGTTACATGATCCACAATAAAACCAACAACTCGATTCTCAATATTTAATATAAGAACCCAGCTTTGTTTCTGTGATGTCGCAGGATCAAAAAGACTCAGCCGCTTACGCAGATCAATAACGGGAACAATGTTACCGCGAAGATTCAGTACGCCCTCTACAAATTCCGGCGAATTTGGTACAGCCGTAACTTCAGCCGATCTCAGAATTTCCTGAACCATCAGAATATCAACACCAAATTTCTCGTTGGCCACTCCAAAGCCAACGAGCTGCATTATCCCTTCGTCTTCAGTGTCCTGAACTTCATCAAAAGTAAAGTCAGCCATGTTGATGACTCCTTAGCCATTGAAGTTTCATACTGACCACTTCTGGCATTGGCTTTTTAATTTCATTTAAAAATACAGACAACATAATTAAACACCCTTAGAATTTAAACTGCGAAATCTGATTAGTTAAGTTTTCAGATTGCTGCTGTAATGCTTCTGTGATGTTTACAACCGTACCAGCACCTTCCACCGTCTGTGCCGCTGCCTGCGCTGATTCAGATGAAAGCTTGGTAATCGCTTTTGAACGTTGCGCCTGCATCTCGGTCATCTGCGTCATCTCAATACCACGTTGTACCACACCTTCCATTTCCTTACCGATCGTCTGTACACCTTCATTGGTTTCAGTAATCAGTGCGGTAATGCTCTGTGCCACCTTGATCAGCTCATCCAGTGAATCCTGTGCAGCCTGACGACGTTTACCCTGCTCACCCGCCATGGTTCCTACTTCACGTGCCAGTGTGTTCAGATCTTGCATCATAGCCTGTACTTCGGTCGAACTGGTTGTTAGAGATAATGACGTTTGAGAAATTTCTTCGATTGACTGGATATTCTCACGACCACCTTCTTCGATTTTCTGCAGAGACTGTTGCGACTGGTCAGTCAGTTTTACACCCTCGGCTACGTTTGCGGTTGAATCTTTAATCAGCTGGGTAATTTCTTTCGCAGCTTCAGATGAACGCTGTGCCAGTTTACCAACCTCGTCCGCAACAACCGCGAAACCTTTACCATGTGCACCTGCACGAGCCGCCTCTACCGCCGCGTTCAATGCAAGTAAGTTGGTCTGTTCCGCAATTTCGGTGATTACGCCGATGATTTCAGAGATCTGTTCAGATGATTCCGAAATAGTACGCATACCCTGTACCGTGGCTTCAACTGATCGACGACCTTCATCCGCAGCAGCCAGAGAGGCTTTACCATAATCCGTTGCCTTGGTTACCGCTTTCTGCATATCTGCTACCGCCTTGGACATCTCATTCATCGCCGCGGTTACACGTACAACCATTTTGCCCTGTTCCTGTGCAGTTGCCACAACCTGTCCACCGGTTTCACCCATTTCTGTTACACGGGTAATCGCGTTATTTACCTCTGTATCCTGCTGTCTCACCGCGTTAGCTACATCGGTCATTTTCTCTATTAAGTTATTTACCAGATCCTGTGATACTTTCGCAGCATCCTGCTGACCTAGTACCGCGCTGGATACCTGGCCGGCTGTGTTACCCATTTCGGTAATAACTTTTTCAGAAGTTCGGCTACGATCCAGCTCACCCTGCGCCCTTTTTCTGTTTGCCGCCGCTCGACCTGCCACGTCCCTTGAACCATCTGCCACCTCGGTAGCTGCTGTATTTACAACCCCGAAGGCCTGTCGCAGTACGTTCATCATGTTATTGAACGAAGATGACATATTGCCGATTTCGTCATTACTTTCTACTGGAACCTGGATGGTCAAATCCCGGTTTTCAGCAATTTCCTGTACCGTATTCGCCATATGGAGAATGGGGTTTGCAATACCACCTGCTACGATTCGAGCAACGATAACAACAGCAATGATAATGAACAGGGCAAGGACAGCCATTTCGATCTCGATCGTAAGAATCGCCGCGAAAGCTTCTGATTCATCCATCTCCGACAGGATTACCCAGTCAAAATCGGTTCCCAGTTTCTCATTCAACTCCACGTGAGACCAGTTACTCAATACCGAAACACCTCGATAATCATCGATAATCTCCGCCCCCTCGATATCGTTCAAACCCTGCTGAACCGCAAAAGTATCAATTTTCCTTTTCAGGATGGTGGAATCGGAATCAAAACGCGAATCAGAACGCATTAATTTATCCCAGCCCACCAGGTAGGTTTCACCCGTCTCACCCAGACCGGTTTTTTCTGCCATCAACGCGTTAATCTGTTTAGTAGATAGCTGGATGGACACCACCAGCTCGGTTTTGCCATTAATAACCACCGGTAGTCCTACGAAAGACGCCGGGGCATCATTGGACGGTGCGTATTTAGCAAAATCGGTAATGGCAAATTTGCCATTTTTCATAATGTCACGGAACATCTGACCCAGGTTAGAACTGGAGTACTTACCATTGGCCATATTGGTATGATAATCCGCCTCACGGCTTACGGTGTAGAAGACATAGCCATTTTTATCGATCAGGAAAATATCGTAAAAACCATAAGCATTAAGGTACTTGGTAAACAGATCCTCGGTTTCCCCTTCGGCTTTTGGTGCGAGGATTTCTTCCATACTGGCCGTGGTAATAATGGCCCAGTTTAGGCCAGGAATATTGATTGGGTTAAAAATCGACAGTTCCAGGTCACCGGTACTACCCACCTTGGTTTCAAAACCCGCTTCACCAGCCAGGGCTCGATCTACGTCCTTACCGGTTTTTTGCTGACCAATTTTATTGCCTTTTTTCACCACGCGCAAAGAACGATAAGACGTTGTTTTGCCATCCCTGTCCAGACCCACGAGGTAGGACTCAGATTTACTGGCGAAGCCATCACGCTGTTGCACCACTGCGTTAATATCAGCCAATGACAACTGGAAAGCTGCCACACCAATAAACTTACCTGCCTTGTCACGGAGAGGAGTACCGATAAAAGCCGCATGTTCATTCGATGGTTCATAAAAAGCAAAATCGTCTATGGCATAATCCTGACGCCGAGAATTAGCAAATACACGGCCCAGGCCTGAATTTTTAAGTTTCCCCCTGACCACATTGGCACCCAGGTCAGATTCTTTAGTAACGGTATAAACCACGTCACCGTTAGGGGCAATCAGGAAAATATCATAGAAACCGAAGTTATCCATGAATACTTTAAAGCCCTGCTCCCTTTGTCGACTCAACTGACGATATTCAGCACTGTTGAGGCCTTTTTTGAATGCCTCCTCGAACAGGGGCAAACCACCGGTATAACGTAGATTCTGTTTTACGTCATTCAGCAGGTTAATACGATCGCGGAAATAACGTTCCAAGGAATTGCGCTGTAAATCCTGTATCGCTTTAGTGGAGCTAAACGCATTGTCCCAGGAAGTTCTCACAATACCTGAAAGTGCGTTAAGGTCATTGCGACGCCCAATAATATATTCATTAAGAGAGATTTTCTTCAGCTCACCAACAGCGGCAAGCTTGGCAAACGCCTCTTTTTCCAGCTCTTGCGATGTTGTCCATAGACTGATTAAACCGCCGACTGCAAACGGTATTAGCCCTACCAACAAGAAAGCAATCATCATCTTATTCTGGAGTTTTAAATCACTCCACGAAATCCGACTTGCCATGACCTTACTCCTCACTTCAGTTTTTAATTGAGTTTAGTTGTTAACTATTTTTATTACGATCAACAATCAGCTGGATAAAGAATCAAATATGATTCCTTCCCTAACAAAAAATTATTGAACCCCTGCCAGCATTTAACCAATCTTATTAATTTCTTCTGCAATCATTGTATCTGACACCACGTTATCTACCTGGGCCTTATCAATTGCGTTTTGCACTAATGCTTTATATAGACAAGTTTTTGGATTCTGTACAATTACGCGACCTTTTTGATGTAAAATATGCTCTATTCCTTCAGCACCATCCTCGCCTATACCTGATAAAAGCACACCTGTACATTCATCATCCATCACTTCAACAACTGAAAACATCATCATATCAATAGCACCTCGTCTTGATGCAAACGGTGCCTCACTAACATGTAAATTCAGCTGGTCTCCATTTCTGTGAGTTGTCATATAATCATCACCACTACTGACATAACAGCAACCCGGCTTAATCTCGGCATTATTCTCTGCCCGCAACACTGGTACCTGGCTACAGGTACATAAATAGCCTACAAAGGCATCTATGAACTCCGCTGCCACATGCAGTGACACAAGATAAGCTGTTGTATCACTCGGCTTTAACTGCGGAATGATTTTTAATAAAGCCCCGTAACCACCTTCTGCTGCACCAATCGCAACAATATGCTCACAATGACCGAGACCTGAAGCTGATACCATGCCTGCAGAACCCGGTTCATGACGTATATATTTAATTGCAGACAACTGAACCTGGGCAGCATGTTCAACCTTATTGCGAATCTCAGCCATCTGCTCAGCCATACTGGTATCAATCATCGCTGTCGGCTTGGATATAAAATCAACAGCGCCATAACGTAAAGCATCAAAAGTAATTTGCGCACCTTCCTGGGTCAGGCTACTTAACATAATTGTTGGCACCGGGTGTTCAATCATCATACGTTTTAAAGTACCTATACCATCAAGACCTGGCATATTAATATCCAGTGTCACCACGTCAGGATTAAATTTTCCCAACAAGGCCAGTGCTTCGAGTCCATTTGCTGCTTCTTCCATCATGACGTTCTCGTCATCAGCAAACATACCAACTATGGCCTCACGCATGAGTTTAGAATCATCAACAATCAATAGCCTTAATGCATTCGTCATGGTTTCAATATAACTTTTATTTTTAACCAACGGTCTTTCAACTGTAATTCAGTAAAAAAATAATCAACACGGGACACGCGATTCATTCCTTAGAAACCGGAATACGACAAGCCCTTAATATTATTAATAAATCTATTGTTGATATTAGTACATTTGAAAATAGATACCTGAATTTATAAAAAATAATTACACTCTCAACATTGTTTACTCAATATTGAGTCAATCAGGTCTATCTTGTGATTGCTCTGCGAAATACAGACAGGGCAATTCTATCAATCCTGTACTTATAAATTCAATTATCTTTTGAAGGGTTATTCAATAAATCCGCCAACACTAATAACAACATAAAGAACAGTGAGTCATCATGTGTAAAACAGCAGTACTGCGTCCACAGACCTTATCTATAGAATTACATCTACATCACTGCCAGTTATTAGTTGGCACCCCAATTTAAAAATACTTCCCTGTTATTATATTTTTATAAAAGTTCAGTATATGACCAGAATTAAAATTCTGTCGCCAGTTGTATAGTGAATACATCGGAGGTTTCTTCTGTACCACCATCAGCAGCGTCATAATCAGTATCACGGAAATACTCAAATGCCAGGCTGGTGGCATCATAGATTTCAGTCGATACGGCAATAATCGCCCTGGTCTCGGGCAAACCTAACTCAACCGCTTCATCGGTTGCCTGGTAGGCGACAGCCAGGGTACCTTCACGTGCACCCATAGGAAAAGAAACTGCGAATTCCAGGTTCATGGCTGATGGTTCAGCACCTACCCCACCAAAACTGATTTCTGCAGGCGCAAACTGATCCAGGGCACCGACGTATTCGAGCACCATGGCGAAATTATTCATATTCATTGCCGCATGAACTGACAGACCTGCAACCTGGTCAGCCAGGGCAATTATTGCTGGTGGCCCATTCATCAGATGATCCTGAACCGCATCTGTATCTGCAATGGATGAAATATAATCGACACCGGCACTGAAATTATCATTGGCAAAACCCAGGCTGACACCAAAAGCAGTGGCCTTGTCTTCATCAGCACCAACACCCAGATCAGGATTAAATAAATAGAAACCGGCCGTCGCGCCATTAGCTTCAAAATTAAACAGGATCGCACTTTCCCGGGTTTCACCCAGCTCCAGGGTTAAAGGATCTGAAACCACATGGGTCTCATAAGCACCGAAGGGTACATACATCTGACCCAGTGATGCGGCCATTGGTGAATTATCATGTAAATTAATCACACCCACATCGACTTCAAGCGGAGTGTCGTCTTCTTCGTGTAACAGGCCGATAAAGATATCAACATTGTTATTAATCTTTGCATCTATGCCCAGCTCAACCGTTGCCAGCACAATATCACTTGAATCGACCATGCCATAATCTTCAGAATAACCATATTCAACTTCGACCAGTCCATGAATATGCACATTGCCGGAAGATTCTGACTGAGGTGCTTCCTGTTTGACAGTTTTCTGTGTTTTGGACTCAGTTTCAATTTTTTGCAGTCGCTTATGTAGATCATAGAGCTTTTCATTTACATTACTTGCGTATGCACTACCAGTGTAAGCCAATGCGGAAACCATGCATGCCTGGAAAAGTATTTTTGTTATTTTCATAATAATGCCCTCTTGTTTACCAGCATTCACAGACATGCCTGTAAATCAAAACAATTTATAGTTATATGGAGTTTTCTCTAAAAAAAACCGTAATTTACAGAATGAAATAGTATATATATCAGAAAAGTCAAATATACAGCCAATATCGTCTCATCGGCTAATAACAAATAACAGGAAGAATAAATCGCCGCTAATCATGTGAATCAGCACTAACTGGCTAGATAATAGACACCCGGGAACCCAGGCTGGATTATAACTAATTAAGAATTTCAGGCTGATTTTTTAGATTTCTGAATTTCCAGGCATTAACAGCAAACAGGCACTGTTATATATCTAACACTGTATATATAGAGTAGAACGCTTAGCGCACAATGCCCCGTTCGCTATTAATAATAAAGTCAACGAACTGCTTTACTTCACTGTGCTGATCAATATAGGGCTGAACTTCCTGCAAGGCCTGCTCCCGTGGCTTGCGTGAGCGAACCATGATTTTATAAGCATTTAGAATAGCTCGAATAGCTTCGGCTGAAAAACCCCGGCGCTTTAACCCTTCCTTATTAATACCGGCCGGCTTGGCATAATTACCTGATACGATCATATAAGGTGGTACATCCCGATTCACAGCTGAACCCATACTGGTTAAACAATGGGCACCTATCCGGCTAAACTGGTGAACCAGGGTAAAGCCACCCAGGATTGCATAATCACCTACCTGGACATGACCGGCCAGTGTCGCCCCGTTGGCCAGAACCAGGTGATTACCTAACTGGCAGTCATGGGCCACATGAACATAAGCCATAAGCAGGTTGTCGCTGCCAATGCGAGTGGTATAGGCATCTTCGACCGTGGCGCGGTTTAAAGTGACATATTCACGAATAGTATTGCGGTCACCAATTTCCAGTCGTGTGGGCTGACCTTTATATTTTAAATCCTGGGGCTGCTCGCCAATGGAAGCAAACTGAAAAATACGGTTATCCTTACCAATTTTTGTCGGCCCGTTAATCACGACATGGGGGCCAATCCAGCTACCGGAATCGATTTCTACGTCAGCACCGATAACACTATAAGCACCTATCTCAACATCATCTGCTATGTTTGCAGCAGGATCTATGATTGCAGTCGAATGAATCATCAGGGTCTTTCTTAGCTACTATCAGCTGGCAGATGGATTGGTTGTCGCAGCACACATAATTTCTGCACTGGCAGCCAACTTACCATCAACCGTGGCTTTACAGTCAAATTTCCAGATACCACGGGATCTTTTGATTAATACTACATCCAGGGTTAACACATCACCTGGCACAACCTGGCGTTTAAAACGTGCCTTATCAATACCTGCAAACAGGTACAGCATGCCATCATTGGGCTCTTCATCCATGGTTCTAAAGCCAAGTAAACCCGTTGCCTGGGCCAGTGCTTCCATAATTAATACCCCTGGCATAACCGGGTAATCAGGAAAATGTCCCTGGAAAAAAGGCTCATTAACAGTAACATTTTTGACGGCCGTGAGTGATTTTCCCGGCTCAAAATCCAGTACCTTATCAACCAGCAAAAACGGGTAACGATGGGCCAGATATTTTTTTATCTCGTTCACATTCATCGTGTTCAAATTGATAACCTCAATTAATCTTTTTTAATTATTTTCTCTAACTGCATAACACGTCGTGCAATCTCATCCAGCTGTCTAAAGCGTGCCGTATTCTTGCGCCAGGTACGGGTATCATCAATGGGTGTATTTGATGAATATGAGCCTGGTTTTGTTAACGGTTTTGACACCAGTGACATGGCGGTAATAATCACGTTATCGGTGATTTCAATATTATCTTTTATACCCGTCATACCACCAACCAGGCAATTACGGCCTATACGCGTACTACCTGCCACCCCAACGCCGTTAGACATAACTGTGTGCGCACCAACCCTGACGCCGTGGGCGATCTGGACATGGTTGTCCAGTTTAACACCATCTTCGATAATCGTATCTGAAACTGCACCTCGATCGACGGTTGAACAGGCACCGATTTCTACATTTTTCCCGATACGAACCCCACCGACCTGGTGAATTTTAACCCATTCCTGACCATCGTGCTCAAAACCAAAACCATCGGCTCCGATAACTGATGCCGAGTGAATAATACTGTTTTCTCCAATCTCACAGTCATAATAAACAGTAACATTTGCGTGAAGATAGACATTATCTGCAAGTATCGAATTTCGCCCAATCACACATCCTGGCCCCAGGTAAACACCTTCTCCAACCTGCGCACCTGCCTCAATCACAACATTGGCAGCAATATAAGCTGAAGCTGCAATTTTAGCCGTGGCATCAATAAC
>JAOUQA010000121.1 GCA_029879605.1 Gammaproteobacteria bacterium | reverse complement strand
AATCGGAAAAAAATCCCTTTACACAATACTCGCTGGCTTCTTTTGGATAGGCGCAGCTTCCCATGCCATCAGCAATTATGGCACAAATGCCTTTGCTGTTTAGCAGGCTGTCATTTGGCTGAACAACACCATAGGAATCCTCATTAGTTTCCTTGATGCCTTTATCAGAGCTTTGTCCAATGCTAACTTTAAGTTGTGAAGTCATATGTTTTTTTGTAACTGGAACCGCTCCACTATGGAGCGGTTAAAGCAGATTGTATCATTACTAATTAATCAAGTTACTTCGATCATTTGAATAATGCCAGCTTAAACATTACTAATTAATCAAGTTACTTCGATCATTTCAACAGTTCCGTCAGGTAAAACTTCAGCCATATGACCTGATGGTTCTTCCATAAACAGGGCAATCACAAAGAAGGTAAATACAGCTGCACCTGCAATAACAAGAAAGAACGTAGCAGGGTCAACAAATGAGTATATCGTCAGGAAACTAACTGCCCCGACATTACCATAAGCACCGGCCATACCTGCAATTTGCCCTGTCATGCGACGTTTTACCAGTGGAACGATCGCAAAGACAGCGCCTTCACCAGCTTGAACAAAGAATGAACAGGCCATAGTGGTCACTACCGCAAGAGGAATCCACCAGCCTGAATCAATCTGGCTCATCATTAAATAACCGCAGGTTAATCCTGCAAGTAAAATCAGTAGAATGCGCTTACGTCCAAATTTATCGCTGAACAGACCACCACTGGGTCTGGCCACCAGGTTCATAAATGCATAACCTGCAGCTAACATGCCTGCCATGACCTGTGACAGTTCAAATGTATCCATAAAGAACCCGGGTAACATGGAAACGACTGCCAGCTCTGAACCAAAAGTCACCAGGTAAGCCAGATCCAGAACGGCAACCTGCTTGAATTTATAACGATGAATTTCAGGAACTTCCTCCGTGAATACATGCTTATTGATTTTCCACATATGTGAAAACTGGTATACAAACATGGTCAGTAATATTATATAGATTGAAAGTTCAGCGGTTGAAGTTAACATGCCCAGGTTGGATGGTCCCAGTTTCCAGTTTAAAACCGCCAGTGCTGCATACATGGGTATGTTCATAATAGTGTATAGATAAAAGTCCCCCTTGCTGGTTACTTCCATGGCACCTGTTCTTTTAGGTTTAAAGTAGGTTGAGCCTTTAGGTGTATTGTGAACATTGAAGTAATAAATGAAAGCGTAAACAAGAGCAATTGCACCTGTTGTTGCAATCGCATAGCGCCAGCCATCCTCGCCACCAAACATTAATGCCAGAGTTGGTAAGCTCATCGCAGCTGCGGCTGAACCAAAATTACCCCAGCGTAACAGGAATCGTCTGGTATTTTTGTAGCACGGTTTTGATTTGACTATGCATACATAGCCTGTTTATACTTTCCGTGCTTTGAAAAAGAATGCTGTCTCACATCCCCTGGATAAACTTCCGCCTGCGCTTCAGAATAATCTGGATCGTAATCTATGCACCTGTAACGAGGTTCTGAAAATAGATATTATCAATGCCATCATTAACGGTGCTACCAGTGTAGAGGAAGTTAAAAAACAGACCTATGCCACTATGGGAATTGGCTGTTGTACAAAACAGATAGAGCGGTTGATTGAGTGCTTATGCTCGACTGATGAGAATGATCTATTTTAAAATGAGTGTACCTGGCGGGTATAACGGGTGTGCTGATTCACAATATTTATCTCTGGCTTCATTTATTTTAAATTCACATCTGAAGCACACATAAAACACACGATGCCAGTTTAATATATGTTTATATTTCTGGTTATGAGACTGTTTAATGAAATTCTTGCGACGCTATTTTTCAAGAAGTATCCTGGTGGCTACGAGCCTGGTTGTTATCCTGCTGATGTTCAGTTTTTTATCTCCCGTTTTTCCCCTGGCAGATTCAATCAGTCATTTCAGATTTCAGCTTGTTATCCTGCTTATTGTTCTGGTTGTACTAACTGCACTGCTGGGTAAGCGATGCCTGGTTGTTGCCGGTCTTGTTGTCGCAGTATCATGCATATTTTCTTTTGTATCTTATTCGATGTTTAGTCCGGCTCGTGTGGAGAGTGGAAAGTACCAGGTGCTTAAACTCATGCAGTTGAATTTGTTATTTATGAATCGTGATTTGAAGGCAGTGGCTCAACTGGCGCGTGATCGTGATGTGGATGTAATTACCCTGCAGGAAGTTAATCATCACACTGGTCGTGTATTGTCTTTATTGCAGCAGGATTATCCATACCAGGTGCGGTGTAGCTTCCAGGCTGTAGGTAGCGTTGCGGTTTTATCACGTTTGCCATTAGCATCAACACAGTCCAGGGGGTGTTTAAATGAAGACGGTGTGGCCTGGTTGCGAGTACGTGTGGGTCAGCAAGCCTTAACGATTTCATCTGTTCATTTACACTGGCCATTTCCATTTTCTCAGTGGGCCCAGGTTGAACGACTTGAGAGCCAGCTAGGTGATTTGCCGCAACCTGTTATTATGGCGGGTGATTTTAATGCTGCGCCCTGGAGTCAGGCAGTGAGCCGACTGGCCAGTGCCAGTCAGACCGAGGTGGCACCGGGTCTGTATTTCAGTTTTTATCTGAATATGTTCGGGGCTGTGTTGCCGGTAGGTCTGCCGATTGATCACGTGTTATTGCCACGGGGATTTATTGTAGACACTATGGCGCTCGGTCCTAAAGTGGGATCAGATCATTATTCGGTGTTTGCCAGTATTGCAGTTCCAGTTAAAGACTAATTATTTCCCGGTATTAAAAATTGCTTTGCCCCGACCAGGTAATGAGTAGATGTTATACTGTTTCTATGCAGTCTAATCCCCTGATCATTTCTGTTCTTGATTTTCTAAAGAATGCTGACGATAGCGTTAGTATTCTTGATATTGTCTCAGCGCTTAATGCCAGTGATACATTCAAGTCTTTAGCCGAATTGCCCTGTGAAATGATTGCTTTTCGTAAAAATTTCCTGGTAATGAATGCGCTGTATTTTTTACAGCGTGATTTAATGGGCAGTGGTTATGCGCTTTCGATTTCTGCCATGTCGATTCGACTTGAACCTGTGGCTGAGTTTTCTAATGCATCAGCACTGGTTGAAATGGTCGATGACAAACTCAGTGATTATTACCTTGACTGGGAAAATTATCATGAAACAGGTCCGGAAGAAGTCGAACAGTTATTGAATGATTTCTGGCAGCTGTACCAGGCGCGGGATAAACGTCTTGCCGCACTGACTGTGCTGGGTCTTGCGGAATCTGCTGACTGGCAACAGGTGCAGCAGGCGTATCGTCGTTTAATTAGTCAGTGTCATCCCGATAAAGGGGGCGATCAGCAGCGATTTATTGAAATTCGTGAAGCATACGAAATTCTGGCTTATTGCTTTAAAGTTTAAGATGTTTTGTAATAGTGTCAGCTTCAAGCAGTAACAAGAATGATTAATAATGACTGATACAAGACCTATAGGTGTATTTGACTCAGGCCTGGGTGGGCTGAGTGTGCTCCGGCATATTCGGCAGCTGTTGCCGGCTGAACGTTTATATTATGTGGCTGACTCGGCCTATGCGCCCTATGGTGATAAGCCTGAAAGTGATATCCAGCAGCGTTCGACTGTGATTACTCGTTATTTAATATCCCATGATATCAAGGCGCTGGTAGTAGCCTGTAATACGGCAACTGCCGCTGCTATAGAAACCTTACGTGCCGATTTTGATCTGCCCATTATTGGTATGGAACCCGCGGTCAAGCCAGCGGCATTATTAACACAGTCCGGCGTCGTGGGTATACTCGCAACACCCGGAACCCTGGCCAGTGAAAAGTATGCACGGCTTTATCAACAGTTTGCTGAAAATGTGAAAATTATTTCCCAGCCCTGTCCTGGCCTGGTCGAGCAGGTAGAGAAAGCTGAACTTGAAAGTGGTCAGACGCGTGAGCTGGTGACCCGTTATGTATCAGCCTTACTGGAGCAGGGAGCGGATACACTGGTGCTGGGATGTACGCATTATCCTTTTCTTAAATCGCTGGTAGAAGACGTTGCCGGTGTTTCTGTCAGGGTGCTTGATACTGGTGAAGCGGTTGCAAGAGAACTACAAAGGCGACTTGATCAGGCAGGTATACTGACTGCTGATGATGAACATAGTGATGTTTGTTTTTTTTCGAATACCGCACTGAGCCTGAATGTTGTAGATCAATTATGGAATGGTTCGTTAATTAAACAACAACTGGATATATAAATGGATATTACTGAATGCAAACAGATGATTAAAACGGCTTTTGATGCCGTGGCAGATACCTATGATCATCCATCGCTGGCTTTTTTTCCAGATACTGCAGAACGTTTATTGAGCTTTTTAGACATGGATAAACATTCAAGCCTGCTGGATGTTTGTACCGGTACCGGCATGGTCGCACTCAAGGCGGCTGCGCAGTTAAGCGAGGGGAGTGTTGCCGGTATTGATTTGTCACCGGGAATGTTGAAACGGGCAGGTGAAAAAGCTCGACAGCTTGGGTTAACAAATGCAGAATTTTTAAACATGGACCTGGATCAGTTGCAGTTTGATGATCGTGATTTTGATCTGGCGACCTGTAGTTTTGGTCTGTTCTTTATCGATGATATGGAAGCGGCCATGAAAAATATTACCGCTGTAGTGAAACCGGGCGGGCGTATCGCGATTTCCAGTTTTACCGGTGCTGCATTTGAGCCTTTTTCACAAATGTTTCTTGAATGTTATGAATCCTTTGGTAAACAGGTACCACCATTATCCTGGAAGCGGCTTGATAATGAAGATAATATCCGCGCTGTGTTCTCAGCAGCTGGCATTAGTCAGCTTAAGTTTTATTTTGAGCCACTATCATACCCGATGAAAAATGAGCAGCACTGGTGGGATGTGGTGTGGAATGCGGGATATCGTGGTTTACTAAACCAGTTAACTGGTGAACAGCAGGAAGAATTTAAAAATAAACACCTGGCAGACGTGGCAGACTATTGTAACAATAACAACGCCTGTTTAAATACGGACGTAGTGATTGCAATTGGAATCAGGACCTGATTATTCTTTATGAAGATATATTATAAAAAAATTATTGTCACGCTTGTTGTGCTCCTGTGTGTTTTACTGGTGCAGATGGGCTGGCTGGATGAGCAGGGTAAAGATTATGCGGAGCAGGGTTTAAAGCGGGCGCTGGTAACCTACGCAATTGCCCGTGGATTGAATGGTGTGATTTCGGTGGCGCAGGGTACGGAAGTAGCGGTGCAACCGGTAGGAGTGGGCTTAACTTTTGCGCCGGGTCAGATTCTGGATCCGGTGAATGATCTCATTGAGCGTTTTTCTACCGTGGTGCTGGTCAGTGCTGCATCACTGGGTATGCAACGCATGCTCATTGAAATCACTGCCTGGTTCTGGTTCAGTCTATTATGTTCTTTCCTGTTGCTGGTGTCGGCATTCATGATATGGAAGTCACATGCAGTTAGTTTATCGAATAATCGTCTGTTGTATAAAGCCACTGCCATACTACTGGTCATTCGCCTGGTGGTTCCCCTGGTTGCCGTGGTTAATGAAGGGGTTTACCTGGCATTTCTTCAGCCACAATATGAAACATCGAAAAAACAACTGGAAAACATTACTGCCGATGTCGACCAGGTGCAGCAGAGTAGCCAGGTGAAAATGGCCGATGAAAATTCTTTTATCGAAAAAATACAGGCATTGTATAACTCGGCAGCAGATGCGGTCGATATTCAGCAGCAACTGGATGAATTAAAACAGACAGTCAGTGATGTCAGTCAGCATGCATTGAATTTAATGGTGGTTTTTGTCCTGCAGACCATTATTCTGCCAGTGCTGTTTTTGTTTATTGCTTACAAATTAGTTTTAAGATTATTCGGGATTTAGTTTTTTATGAAAATAATTAATCATGAACTTGAAGTAGATACTGAACAGGGGTTTTCATTATTTGATGTTACGCCTGAAATTCGTCAATGGTTGAAAGAAAACCAGGCAATGAATGGCACTGTGACGATTACATCACAACATACTACTACTGCCGTGGTAATTAATGAGTTTGAGTCACGGCTGCTGGATGATATCAAAACCTTTTTTCTTAAACTGGCGCCAGAGAATGACAGGTACCTGCATAACGATATACATCTGCGTGATTGTCCGCAGGACGAACCTGAAAATGCTCATTCCCATTTAATTGCCATGATGATGGGTAGTAGTGAGTCTATCCCGGTAATTAATGGTGATTTAATACTGGGTCAGTACCAGTCGGTTATACTGGTGGAGCTGGATGGAATACGCAAACGCAAACTCGCCATTCAGTTTATAGGCATATAAGATGTCAGATGACCAGGGTTCATGTGATATTAATTCAGCACCGGATTATTCCGGTGTTCAGATTATTGAAATTGATATGCCCGGTATCGAGGATTATCTCCAGGCCATGAAACATGCGGATCAGAAAGCCGAAGAAATACTGGGTGATTACATGCTGTTGTCCTGGTATGACAGGGATCGAGATTTTGAGTCACCACAACATGCCAGTGAGTGTCACCAGGACA
>JAOUQA010000120.1 GCA_029879605.1 Gammaproteobacteria bacterium | reverse complement strand
ATTAATCGCCTTAAATCCATCAAGATCTACAAACATAAAACCGACTTTTTTTTCATTCCGTCGTGCATAGGCAATTGCAACTTTTAAATTTTCTTCCAGCAGGTTTCGATTTGCCAGGCCAGTCAGGGCATCATGCCGCGCAAGATGCAACAACCTCTGGTTTGCTTCTTCAAGCTCGACTGTTCTCAACTGAACAAGACCGGCCAGTTCTTCCTGCGAACGTTGCATAATTTTCTCAGCTTCGACACGGTCAGTAATGTCTCGCATAATCCCAACGACTTTTACTTCGTCTTTCAACGGCATCCTGCTGATACCTATATCCACGGGAAAAACAGACCCATCCTTTCTCATGCCGTACTGACTACGTATTACATCCATATTTAATGCCTGGCCTGTTTTCCGATAACCTTCCATATACTTATCGTGTTTATTACTGACATAATCGGGCATTAACATAGACACGTTCTTGCCCAGCATCTCGCCCACACTATAACCAAACATTTTTTCTGTTGCCTGGTTACAGGATTCAATCATGCCATAGGCATTAACAGTAACAACAGCATCCAGCATATTTTCACGAATAGCGCGTTCATACTGTTCGCTATTAAACAACTGCTCAGAAACCAGTTTTAATTCGCTTACTTTTTGCTCAAGGACTTTATTTGTTGTTAATACTTCCTGCTCACGATAACTCAGCCTTTTATTAATCATGGCAAATCGCTGAACAACTTTATAGACCAGCACCCCGCCAACAATCAAAACCATTAAGATAGAAAGAAATGTAATCCGAATAGTATATAGATAAGCATCTGATGAAACTTCAAGTGCATCACGTGTCTGCTTGCCCTGCATATCAACAAACTGGCTCAACAAAGCAATTATATTATTCTGTAACGGGACAGCGTCTTTAAATAATACTTTACGTGCCTCTTCCACCCTCCCGGATTCAGACAACTCAATAACCCGGTATTGTAATGGCACTACTTTACGGGTAATCGCACCCTGCTGATCAAATACATGCTGCTCATAAACTGAAAGTCCCGAATTCAATATCTCATTTCTATGCCTGATAAATTCCGCACCATGGGAAAAAAATATTTCCTTGAATCGTTCTTTTTCAAACTCATCATCAGTAGCTATGTGCTGATACAACAACAGGCTTCTTTCTCTTGCATGATAAATTAATTTATCAACACTGATAGCATGAAACATATGGCCATTGACCACTTCATCAAGACGATCACCGATCAGACTCATTTTATTAATGGCGTAGAACACATTAGCTATTATAATAATTAAAATAACAGACAGACTAACAACCAGGAATGTACGGTTTTTTTCTTTAACCATATATTAATTAAAATATCTCACGTAACTCATTAATGACTGATATCCATGAAATAACCGGATTTAGTCAGGACTGGTTTTATTGAAGCAATACAAATAAATGTATAGCTTATTCCAGTAGATTTTCCTTAAAACTACTGGAATTAATCAGCTTTCATTTCCATCCTGATTCCCGGTAAGCTTTATAAATCGCCAGGCTATCAGGAATGCCAGCAAAGCAATCAGTGCTGCCGCATTAAATATATTCACTGCGTTTAGCTGATCCCAGTACTGACCACTCACATAACTTCCCAATGCACCACCAGCACCAAAACTGACACTGGAATACAATGCCTGACCTCTACCCTGGTGCTTACCCTGAAACAGGCGATGAAATAATTCAATTGATACTGCGTGGTACAATCCAAAACTGGCGGCATGTAATAACTGCGAACCCAGGATAACTATAAAATTATCTACAAAATGTCCAATCAGGTACCACCTTAAAGCCGTACATAACAACGCTACCATAAGTAAATTTTTTGCGCCGAAACGTGGCATCAATCGATGCATATAAAGAAAAACAATGATTTCAGCAATAACACCTAATGCCCATAACCAGCCCAGGGTAGTGCTATCGTAATCATGTTGAGTCAGGTAAATAGAATAGAAAGTATAATATGGCCCATGACTCAATTGAGCCAGGAAACAAACCAGTAACAAAGCAATGACAACTGGCTGTTTTAATACATGAAAAATATGTCCCTGTTGCGAAACATGTTTATGATCATTTTTTTCCGGCACCATAAAACTACTAATAACAATACCAGCAAACAGTAACACAATAACCTGGGGTACCAGGGAAAGCTCATGAGATTCCAGTAATATTCCCAGCCCGACAACGGACAGAACAAACCCCATCGAGCCCCATAAACGTATAATGCTGTATTTATGCGTATCCTCGCCAAGATGATTCATGGTATTGGCTTCAAACTGGGGCAATTCTGCATTCCAGAAAAAACTGAATAACACCATGACTATGGCCAGCCACCAGAAATCAGAACGAACAAAGACACCCAGGAAACATAACAAAGAAATAATAGCTGCCAGGCGAATAATTAAAATGCCTTTACCTGTATGATCTGCAATCCAGCCCCAGATATAAGGCGCAATTATCTTTGTTGCCATAATGATAGCCATTAATTCGCCTATGGCCCTGGCATCAAAATTTAAATACTGTAAATAAAGACCCCAGTAAGGCACCATGACACCCAGTGATGCAAAATAAAATAAATAAAACCCGGATATACGCCAGTAAGGAATAGATTTTGACATGTGACTTTAAAAATTTTTCCGCAAAGACACATAAAAGAATTCAAATACTTTTACAGGTAATTCTTTAATCACACATTGACAGTGAACAACTGCTATCTCACAGATTTTCACCTCGAATGAAACAGGGGAACACAAAGAAAAATAAACAGGTTTATTATTTACGTACATTCGTGTTCATTGACTGGCTTGTCTTAATTTTTTCCGGCAGGGATCACTGGCGTATCACACTGCACATCACCGCACTGAGCAGTAAAGCGCAGCATATGATCCATTAATACTAACGACAGCATGGCCTCACAAATGGGTGTCGCCCTTATACCAACACAGGGATCATGACGGCCTTCGGTGACTACCTCAACTGACTCACCCTGCTGATTAATGCTTTGTCCCGGCAAACGCAAACTTGAAGTCGGTTTGAACGCCGTATGTACCACGATATTCTGTCCGGAAGTAATTCCACCAAGTATGCCACCGGCATGATTACTCAAAAAGCCATCGGGTGATATTTCATCTCTGAAATCGGTGCCTTTTGCTTCAACACAGGAAAACCCTCCACCAACTTCCACACCCTTGGCCGCATTGATACTCATCATGGCATAGGCAATATCGGCATCCATACGATCAAAAACCGGTTCACCCAGACCCGGTGGCACACCTTCGGCAACAACAGTAATTTTCGCACCCACTGAATTACCTTCTTTACGTAAGGCATCCATGTATTTTTCCATTTCCTGAACTTTACCAGCATCGGGTGAAAAGAAAGGATTTTGATGCACCTGTTCCCAGTCATGCTGTTCAACCTTGATTGGCCCCAGCTGAGACAGGTAGCCACGGATAATTATACCGTGGCGTTCCTTAAGATATTTTTTAGCAATGGCACCAGCTGCAACTCGCATGGCTGTTTCCCTGGCAGATGAGCGTCCACCACCCCGGTAATCACGAAAACCGTATTTCTGGTTATAAGTATAATCGGCATGCCCCGGACGAAATGTACTGGCTATATTGCCGTAATCTTTTGAACGCTGATCAACATTCTCAATCATTAACCCAATGGGTGTACCCGTGGTCCGGCCTTCAAATACACCTGAGAGGATTTTTACCTGGTCCGGCTCCCGGCGCTGAGTTGTGTGACGTGATGTACCAGGACGACGGCGATCTAAATCATGCTGTAAATCCGCCTCAGAAATTTCCAGCCCCGGAGGGCAACCATCGACAATAGCCAGTAAAGCAGGTCCATGGCTTTCACCGCTGGTGGTGACAGTAAACAGTTTACCAATGGTATTTCCAGACACAATTTATCCCCGAGTTCACATTCATGCTGAATCTTAACCTGTCTTTTTTATAAATTCACGTAATGAAACTTCAGAGACAGGTATTTCTACTGAATTTTCTAATAAAACAGACTTTCATCTTAGGAATTAAACCATTATAGTGATTAAATAATAAACGTTTAAATTAACAACCTGTATGCTCCTGAACCCTCCAGATATTCTACTTGCCGAAGATGACCCCATTAACAGGGACGTAATGAAACAGTTCCTGAATATGAAGAATTTCACCCATCTGCGCTTTGCTGAGAATGGCCAGCAGGCACTGGATATGATTAAACAGAAGAAACCAGACCTGTTGTTACTCGATGTCATGATGCCTGAGATTATGGGCTTACAGGTGCTGCATACCCTGCGCCAGACCTATTCTATGGTGGAATTACCAATCATTATGGTCACGGCCATCGATGAAGACCAACGAATTATTCGTGCCCTTGAACTGGGAGCCAATGACTATGTCACCAAACCCATTAACTTCCCGATCTTAATTGCCCGTATGCAAACACAGCTCACGCTGGCCCAATTATCATTACTCAATACCGAATTTCTTAATACCGCCAGCCATGATATGCGTAAGCCCCTGTCAGATATTAAAGACATAGCCAACAAGGCGAGATTAAAACTGACCAATAATGAAATTGATTCTGATGAATTAATGAAGAAACTAACTGCAATCAGCGAATCTGCCAGTTATGCCCAGGGCATTGCTGACTGCATCCTGGATATGCAGGCTTCAGGACTGGTACAGATCCAGCTAACCAGGACACCTGTCAATCTGAACCAGCTGGCCAATGAAATCCTGGAAAAACACAGATCACGAGCCAATCACAAAAAAATCGGCCTGATTAGCAAATACTCAGAAGAAAAATTGCTCGTCGAAGCAGATCGCACCCGTATTTCACAGGTTCTGGATAATTGTGTGGGTAATGCCATTAAATTCTGTTCTGCCGGCGATATCGTAACCATTTCAGTCAAAACCTCGGGGGATATGATCCAGACTGAAATTAGTGATACCGGGCCCGGCTTATCCAGAACTGAGCTGGAAAACCTGTTTAGCCGGGATGCTGAATTGAGCACCAGGCCAACCGATGGGGAAGATAGCAATGGCCTCGGACTGCCAATCTGTAAAGAACTGATCGAACTCCACGATGGCTCAATGGATGCTTACACAAATCCACAAAATGGTATAACCGTCTGGTTCAATCTACCGGTGCTTAAACTCAAACCGGTTTAATAAGCCCACTATTCAAACGCCTCGCCGTACTCATCCAGTTGCTCAGCCGTTAACAGAAACACCCCTTCACCACCTCGTTCGAATTCCAGCCAGTAGAAAGGCACACTCGGGAACCGTTGCTGCAGGGCATACTGTGAATTACCCACTTCCACTATCAACACACCCTGGTCTGTTAAAAACTCCCGAGCCTGCTGCAATATCGGGATCACCAGGTCCAGCCCATCATCACCTGCTGCTAGCCCCAGGCCAGGCTCGCTCAAATATTCTTCAGGCAAACCGGCCATATCCTCAGCATCAACATAAGGAGGATTACTGACCACGATATCATATCGCCTGGGCGGCACATCTGAAAACAGGTCCGATTCGATCAAGCTGACCCGTTCATCTAACTGGTGCTCATCAATATTACGTTCTGCCACATCCAGTGCTGCCGAAGAGATATCCACTGCATCAATATCAGCCCAGTCAAACGCATAAGCACAGGCAATTGCAATACAAGCACTGCCGGTACAGAGATCAAGAATACTTTCCACCTGTTCCGGTACCACCCAGGGCTCAAAGCGATTCTCAATTAATTCAGCAATAGGAGAACGGGGCACCAGCACACGTTCATCGACATAAAATTTAAGACCAGCAAACCAGGCCTCATGGGTCAGGTAAGCCGCGGGTTTCCGCTGATCGATACGCCTTTGCAATAAACTTAACACCCTGATTCGCTCATCGCGGGTTAATCGGCAGTCAAAATAATCATCTGAAAAGTCATGAGCCAGGTGCAGTGCAAACAATGACAGGTAAACCGCCTCATCCAGTGCAGACGCCATACCATGACCATAAAAAATCTCGGCTTCATGAAACCGGCTCACGCCCCAGCGCACACAGTCACGCAGACTGACAAGTTCATCTGCAAGCTGTTCGATAGTACTCATTTCATGACTTCCTTTGATTTATTCCATTGCATCATATACGAGCATGCCTATAATCCCAAGACCTGATCATTAATGGAGATAATCCTTGAATCATCCAGCACTACGGGCAATATCAGTATTTATTCTGTTACTTGTTTCGTCTATTACTCAAGCAGATCATTTAACCATTAGAAACGCCTGGATACCTGAAGCACCACCGGTTACTTCAGTCATGGCCGGTTTTATGGAAATTGAAAACATCTCAACTACAGCAGCTGAAATAACCGCCATTAGCAGTAAAGACTTTGGTCGTATTGAAATGCATTTATCCAGGGAAGAAAATGGCATCGCCCGTATGCTGCCACAGAAAAAACTTGTAATCCCTGCTCGTGGCACACTAAAGCTTGAACATGGCAGTTATCATTTAATGCTGTTCAAACCCCTGCGCCGCCTGAAAGATGGTGACAGT
>JAOUQA010000207.1 GCA_029879605.1 Gammaproteobacteria bacterium | reverse complement strand
AATACATCATTAAACAGACCTTCTGCCCGATCGAGCCAGCCTGCAAGCTGGTAATCTCTGCCCAGTTCAAGCAACACCCGGACTTTATAATCTGACGGCAAAGAAGGTCTGGCCAATAAACTTTGATGAAGTTTAATGGCCTTATCCAGCTCACCTTTGCGTCGAAATATACTACCCAGGGTCAGATGGGTATCGATGGTTTGCCAGTCACTCTCAACCAGGCGAAGAAAAATCTCAATCGCTTTATCCTGCTCATCATTTAACAGGTAATTCAGACCCTGGAAATAATCTGACGAAAAGCGTAACTGTTTACGCGTCTTTTTACTCCGGCGCTTTGCCAGTAACCAGCCGAGAATAAATGCGAGTAATAATAAACCGAGCCAGTACCATGGTATCAAGCTGTCCATTTATAGCCTTTTATCATCCATTTTAAAGGCCTCAGACAGGCTTAACATTTCCTGATTTTGCCGACTTAATTGTCTGATTTTATTTTTCTGCCTGATTACCAGGGCAAAATTTACTAAATAACCGACAATACCACCGAGAAACAGGGTAATGAGCAGAATACCCGCCAGTGGAAAATCAAATTTTGATGTAAATATATCAATCGTAACAGGCTGAGCATTACGATAAGCAAAAGTAGCAACTATGATGACAACTGGAATTGAAACCAGCAGTGAGATAATACGAAACAAAGAGCACCCCCTGTCGGGATTCGATAACAGCTAATGTTCGACTATCCGGCTACCTGGTCACGTTTCATGGACTGGTTAACCCTTTCCCTTAGTTCCTTGCCTGGTTTGAAATGTGGGACATATTTGCCAGGTAAAGATACAGAATCCCCTGTTTTAGGGTTTCGACCAGCACGTGGTGGCCTGAAATGCAGACTAAAGCTACCAAATCCCCTGATTTCGATGCGTTCACCACCCGCCAGGGCATGACTCATCTGTTCAAGAAGGCTTTTTACGGCCAGTTCAACGTCCTTATATGCCAGATGATTCTGCTTGCGCGCCATTAGCTCGATAAGCTCAGATTTCATCATGGATTTCATAGCTGAATCTTCTGTCATCTCTAATCCCCGTATTCAATTGTTATTAAGAGGTCGTCCCTGACCAGTTATTTCTTATTTATTAACTATTTAACTATCTTTATTAGCATCCATTTGCTCTTTCAGCAAGTCTCCAAGGGTTGCAGAAGGTGCATTTGTTGAATTTGAGTACTCTTTTATGGCCTGTTGCTCATCTTCAACGTCTTTTGCCTTAATTGACAGGTTAATAGTACGACTCTTGCGATCAACACCAATAAACTTGGCTTCGATCTCTTCGCCTTCTTTTAATACCGAGCGAGCGTCCTCTACACGGTCACGAGATAGCTCAGAAGCACGTAAAGTACCTTCTACACCATCACCCAGATCGATAATAGCGGCTTTGGCATCAACTTCAGTGACCGTACCTTTCACCAGGCTGCCCTTGTTATTGGCTGCCACAAAGTTAGAGAACGGATCCTGTTCGAGCTGCTTAACACCCAGGGAAATACGCTCACGCTCAGGGTCAATCGACAGTACAACAGCCTCGATTTCATCACCTTTCTTGAAGTTGTGAACCACATCTTCACCGGTAGAATCCCAGGAAATATCAGATAAATGAACCAGGCCATCGATACCACCGTCCAGACCAATGAATATACCGAAATCGGTAATTGACTTGATCTTGCCGCTAACTTTATCGTTCTTGTTATGAGTTGCACCGAACTCATCCCATGGGTTAGGTGTACACTGTTTCATACCCAGGGAAATACGACGACGTTCTTCATCGATATCCAGGATCATAACTTCAACTTCTTCACCCAGGGTCACAACCTTGGCAGGATTAACGTTCTTGTTGGTCCAGTCCATTTCAGATACATGAACCAGGCCTTCAACACCGTCTTCGATCTCAACGAAACAGCCGTAATCAGTAATATTGCTGATTTTACCTTTCAGAGGTGAACCTTCAGGGTAACGACGTGCAATTTCAGCCCATGGATCGCTGCCCAGCTGTTTCAGACCCAGTGAAACGCGGTTACGGTCTTTATCGAACTTAAGTACAACCACTTCGATTTCCTGACCCACTTCAACGATTTCAGAAGGATGTTTAACTCGTTTCCAGGCCATGTCAGTGATATGTAACAGACCATCGATACCACCCAGGTCAAGGAATGCACCGTAATCAGTCAGGTTCTTAACGATACCTTTAACTGGCTTGCCTTCTTCCAGTGTATCCAGCAGTTCTTCACGTTCTGCACTATGCTCAGTCTCAACAACAGCACGGCGAGAAACAACGACGTTATTACGTTTCTGATCCAGTTTGATAACTTTGAACTCAAGTTCCTTACCTTCAAGGTATGAAGTATCACGAACAGGACGTACATCCACCAGGGAGCCTGGCAGGAAGGCGCGAATATCGCCTAATTCAACAGTGAAACCACCTTTCACCTTGCCGGTAATGATACCGGTAATAATTTCTTCTGCATCATGTGCAGCTTCCAGACGTGTCCATGCTTTGGCACGCTTGGCCTTATCGCGAGACAGACGGGTTTCACCCCAGCCATCTTCAACGGCTTCTAATACAACTTCTACTTCATCACCAATATTAACTTCCAGCTCGCCTGCTTCACTCATAAATTGAGATTCAGGGATAACACCCTCGGATTTCAGGCCGGCTGAGACAGTTACATAACCATCTGAGATATCAACAACAGTACCATTCATGATGGTACCTACATTCATTTCGGTAGCTTTTAAACTTTCTTCGAAAAGTTGTGCAAAACTTTCAGTCATTAGAGAATATTTCCAGAGAAAACAATCATCTACAATATTTTTATACAGAAACAGTCAACAACAAATATTGCAGGGGTTGATGTTAAACACCACCCGTTAACCATTAACGGGCACCTGTTGAACAGGATCAGGAAAAGCGTTGTTTAGCCAGATCAAGGACGTGCTGGGTGACCTGATCAATACTCATATCCGAAGTATCAATCATAACGGCATCAGCAGCAGGCTTGAGTGGAGAAATGGGCCTGTTCGAATCCTGTTCATCCCGTGCTTTTAAGTCAGCAACGAGGGCGGCAAGACTAACACTTATTCCCTTTTCTTTCAACTGCTTATAACGCCTCTGGGCTCTTTCTTCACAACTGGCAGTCATAAAAATTTTTAATCTCGCCTGTGGAAAAACCGTGGTACCCATATCACGGCCATCGGCAATCAAACCGGGTTCAGCAACAAAGGCTCGCTGGCGTTCCAGTAAAGCCTCTCTAACACCACCCATGGCTGCTACTTTTGAAGCCACCATACCAATTTCTTCATCCCGGATAGCATCACTAACATCTTGATTATCAAGAAAAATTGCCAGGCCATATGACTCTGATTCAAAGCGCACGGGTAGCTCACGGGCAATAGCTTCAATCACATTTTCACTGGAAAAATCGACCTGCTGCTGAATACAGGCCAGGGCCGTGAGCCGATATAAAGATCCACTATCCAGGATATGCCAGCCCAGTTGTCGGGCTACATTCTGGGCGATCGTGCCTTTGCCGGCACCGCTTGGCCCATCTATAGTAATCACAGGAATCATACCGTGACTTCCTGGGCGCTCACTTTTAGACCCACACTGTTTGCCAGGCCGATAAAATCAGGAAACGACGTATTTACATTGATACAGTCTTCGATATGAATATCACCACTGGCCCTGAGACCCGCAACGGCAAATGCCATAGCAATACGATGATCATCATGGGCATGTACCTTGCCACCCTGAACAGGCCCACCCTGGATAACCATACCATCATCGGTTGCCCGGGCATCGACACCCAGGGCCTGCAGGCCATCGGCCATGACCTGGATACGGTCTGATTCCTTAACACGCAGTTCTTCTGCTCCTGTTACCACGGTTTGACCTTCGGCACAGGCAGCTGCAACAAAAATAACCGGAAACTCATCAATGGCCAGGGGCACCAGGTGCTCAGGAATCTGCACACCTTTGAGCTGCTTACTGCGAATATGAATATCTGCAACTGGCTCTCCGCCAACTTCACGCTGGTTTAATAATTCGATATCAGCCCCCATCAATTTGAGGATATCGATAATACCGGTACGGGTTGGATTGATACCCACATGCTCCAGCATCAGATCTGAGCCTTCAGCAATACTGGCAGCAACGATAAAAAATGCCGCGGAGGAAATATCGGCAGGTACATCAATATCACAGGCTTTAAGTCGTCCACCACCCTGTATACAGATTGCACCATTTTGCTTGCTAACAGGATAAGCAAAAGCAGACAGCATACGCTCAGTATGATCCCTGGTCGGGGCTGGCTCGGTAACACAGGTCTGCCCCACGGCATACATCCCCGCCAGTAATAAGCAGGACTTCACCTGTGCACTTGCCATGGGCATATCATAATGAATGCCCTTTAATGGTTTGCCACCCTTAATTTCCAGGGGCGGCCTGCCACCCTCTGCAGTCGCAACATCAGCACCCATTAATGCCAGCGGGTCAGTCACGCGTTTCATTGGACGCTTAGATAAGGAACGATCACCGGCTAATACAACATCAAATGACTGACCAGCCAGTATGCCTGACATCAGTCGCATCGAAGTTCCCGAATTGCCTACATCAAGAGCT
>JAOUQA010000119.1 GCA_029879605.1 Gammaproteobacteria bacterium | reverse complement strand
CTAATAATTCACCAGGTGACATAGGAATGAGGATTTCTTTCATGTTAACTCGAGTATATCTGGAATATTTAGGTTGACTAATATAGCTATCTGGGTAGATAAATACAATAACTAGTCATCTACTTGAGTAAAATGAATGGAAAAAATGAGAAATATGAGTATAAGGGCATATATTCATATTTTTGATTATGTCTAGATCTTGACATAAATGGTATTATTGCGCCTGTTTAGAAAAGGGTGATATATGTTTGATAATAAATCAATATTAATTACAGGTGGCACAGGGTCATTTGGTAAACAGTATATAAAAACACTGCTTGAGCGCTATAAGCCAAAGCGCCTGATTGTGTTTTCCAGGGATGAACTCAAACAGTTTGAAATGCAGCAGGTCTTTAACGATTCTTGTATGCGTTATTTTATAGGTGATGTAAGAGACCTGGAACGCTTGCAGCAGGCTATGAATGATGTTGATTATGTGATTCATGCAGCAGCTTTGAAGCAGGTTCCTGCGGCTGAATACAATCCCACTGAATGTTTAAAAACCAATGTTCATGGTGCGGAAAATGTTATTCGTGCTGCAATTGATAATGGTGTAGAAAAGGTCATTGCTTTATCAACGGATAAGGCTGCAAATCCAATTAATTTATATGGTGCATCGAAGCTGGCTTCAGACAAGTTATTTGTTGCGGCTAATAATATGACTGGTGGACATAAAACAACATTTTCTGTTGTGCGTTACGGTAATGTGGTGGGCTCTCGTGGATCAGTGGTGCCATTCTTTTTGAAGCTAATAAGAGAAGGTTGCGATCATTTGCCAATCACTCATGATGAAATGACACGTTTCTGGATTACTCTGCAACAGGGTGTTGACTTTGTGTTAAAGAATTTTGATCGCATGCAGGGCGGTGAGATTTTTGTTCCGAAAATTCCGTCTGTGCGAGTTGTGGACCTGGCAACTGCTATGGCTCCAGAGCTAGAACAGAAAATAATTGGTATTCGTCCAGGGGAAAAGCTGCATGAGATCATGTGTCCAGCGGATGATTCACACCTGACTTTGGAATTTGATGACCATTATGTTATTCAGCCTACAATTAAGTTTCATCATGTGGATCTGGATTATTCTAGAAATGGACTTGGTGAAGTTGGAAAACTTGTGAATCAGGGGTTTGCCTATGATTCAGGAGAGAATCCACATTTTCTTACAATAGAAGAAATCAAAGAATTTAATCGTATAGCTGATATTGAAGAATAACAGGTTATATAAAAATATATGATTCCTTATGGCAAACAGGATATTACACAGGAGGATATCGATAGTGTTGTCGATGTTCTTAAGTCTGAATTTATAACTCAGGGTCCGGCTATACCTCGTTTTGAAAAAGCAATCAGTGAATATTGTGGAGCTGAATATGCAGTTGCAGTTAATAGTGCAACTTCCGCATTGCATGTAGCTTGTCTTGCCCTGGGGTTGGGGCCGGGTGACTGGTTATGGACATCACCTAATACGTTTGTTGCTTCAGCTAACTGCGGTCTTTATTGTGGTGCTAAAGTAGATTTTGTTGATATAGATGAACGTACCTACAACATGAGCGTTGATGCGCTTGTGTTGAAACTGAAAACTGCTGAGCAAGAAGGTAAGTTGCCTAAGATTGTTGTTCCTGTTCATTTCGCAGGTCAGTCTTGTGATATGAAAGCAATAAAACAGTTAGCTGATAAGTATGGATTTAAGATTATTGAAGATGCATCTCATGCGATTGGTGGCAAATATTTAGATCAGCCTGTTGGTAATTGTAATTACTCAGATATAACAGTATTCAGTTTTCATCCAGTTAAGATAATTACTACCGCGGAAGGTGGTGTAGCAGTAACAAATGATGAAGTACTCGCTGCTATTATGCAGCGCTTAAGGACTCATGGGATTACTCGTGATGCTGAGTATATGGAATCTGAATTAGAAGGACCCTGGTACTATCAACAGATAGAGCTTGGCTTTAATTACCGAATGACAGATATGCAGGCTGCGCTTGGTAATAGTCAGATGCAACGTCTTGATCAGTATGTTGCTAGCCGTCATTTGATCCAGGATAGATATGATAGTTTGCTTGAAGATCTTCCAGTAATAACGCCCTGGCAAAATCCTGATAGTTATTCTGCGTTGCATTTATACCCAGTGCAAATTGAAAAAAACTGTGGGATTGCGCGTAAACAGGTTTTTGATGAGTTAAGAAACTCCGGTATAGGAGTAAATGTTCATTATATCCCGGTGCATACACAACCATATTATCAAAAAGCAGGGTTTAGGTTAGATGATTTCCCGGTTGCGCTTGCTTATTATCAACAAGCAATTTCATTGCCTATGTTTAGTAAGTTGAAAGAAGAAGAACAGCTAGAGGTTGTAAATGCTTTAAGGAAGAGCCTGTCATGAATTTGTGTGTAATCCCTGCGCGTGGTGGTAGTAAACGTATACCCAGGAAAAACATCAAGACATTTTGCGGGAAGCCTATGATTGCATGGTCTATTGAAGCTGCAAAAGCAAGTCAGTGTTTTGATGAGATTATTGTATCGACCGATGATGCTGAAATTGCTGATGTGGCTCGCGAATGGGGTTGTGAAGTTCCTTTTATGAGACCTGCAGAACTGGCAGATGATTTTGCATCAACACCTGATGTGATGCAGCATGCTGCAGTCTGGTCGAATTCAAAGAAAAAAAAACCGGCATATATATGTTGTGCTTCAGCAACAGCGCCTTTTATGAGTCCTGAAAAGATACGAGATGGATTAAACATAATTAAACAGGAAAACTGTGATTATGCTGTTTCAATGACAAAGTTTACATCACCTATTCAAAGGGCAATCAAGCTGACAAAAGATCATAGAATCGAAATGTTTTCACCGGAAAATTTTCATAAGCGATCTCAGGAGCTTGAAGAGGCATATCATGATGCTGGTCAATTTTACTGGGGTAAAACTGAAGCCTGGGTGTCTAAAAAATTTTTATTTTCACACGATACGGCACCTATCCTGCTTCCAGGGATTCAGGTGCAGGATATTGATACACAAGATGACTGGGAAATAGCTGTTTTGAAACATAAGCTATTACATAATATTGAAAAATGATTTAACTTTTTTAATAAAAGAATTAACTGTTTAGTGGAGTAATGCAACAATGCAAAATATCAAAGGTCTTCCGTCAAGAGTAGATCTTGAGCGGTTTGATTCTGCTCTTGAGGCAGCCGATTTTATTGCTATGCATCATGATAATGAAGGTGGCTATGAAGTAAGTGAGCACTGGGGGCCTGAGGGGGAAATTTATCGGGCAATTTGTGTCTGGGCATTAATTGATGCGTATAGATTTACAGGTAAATCTGAATATCTGGGTAAGTCCAGGATTATCCTGGAGCGTTTTAAGCAGCGACAACGTGATAGTGGTGGCTGGGCTTTATGTCTTGGTACTGATGGTATTAAATTTAAAGTAACTGATGAAGAGCGTAGTGATAGTGAGAATTTGGAAGATCCAGTGATTGCAGGCGCTGTTTTAAAATCAATTGCAGAATACCAGCAGGTAACAGAAACAAAAGATTTTCAGGAAGTGGGTGATAGGGCTTTTGATTACTTAATGGATTTATGGGATTCAAATATAGGGACAATCAGGGAATACCGAGATCGACATCTGTCTGCATTACGCTCAAATCCAGATGCGTATCATTTTCTTATATTATTAGGTTTTTCTGCATGGGCTGATGCAGGTTCAGTTAAAGCAAAAGAAATTCTACCGCAGATTGTTGGTTTTGTCAGAAGTACATTTGAAAATTTTGATAATGAAACTATGCCATTAATGGTTGGCTATCATGTGGCAGTCCTGACAAAGTTTTGTGATCTGGAATATTCACGAGATTATATAAAACCTAAATTAGATGCATATATGGAAAGTGGTTTGTTTCAGTCAGATAAAATACCTGGTGGATACGGTCATAGAGATGGTTCCAGGGGGATTGTTACTGATGAATTGCATATGAGAAGCGGTATAGGATTAGCATATGCTATGAAATCCTACGATCTAAATACCAATACAAATATTTACCGACAATCTAAGTGGTATGAAAATTTATGTTTATGGATCGACAGCATGAAAGCAGATGACGGTGCCTATTATGAATATCAAATTGAAGCGGACAGTAAAAGATATGGTAAAGGCTCGGCAGGGCAGTATTTGGCTGTGCTATGGATACTGGGTACTCTACTGAAATGAGTGCAATAGAATTTCTGTCAATAATAGATTATAAAATCACGTGATAAATGTGGATAAGATCGTTTTACGAAAAGCTCATGGAAATGATGTGGGTATTTATTTCGAATGGGTAAATGATAGTGAAGTCCGAAAGCAGTCTTTTAATAGTGAAGCTGTATTGTGGCAAGCCCATCAGGAGTGGTATAAAAATAAGCTATTGGATGAAAATTGTTTTATGTTTGTGATGGAATCTGATAATCAGCCTGTTGGTCAGATTCGGTTTGATGTTGTTGATGGGGTGGCGAATATTGATTATTCGCTTGATAAAAAAGCTCGTGGCAAGCATCTTGGGGAAAGGCTTATAAGTGATGGCATAGATATGGTGCTCGCAAATAGATGTGTGGTGTTTCAAGCTAGTATTAAAAAACAAAATTTAGCGTCGATTAAAACAATTAAAAAGCTTGGGTTTGATGAAGTCGAAAGTAATAACCCGGAAAAAAGTATTTTCCAGAAAAAAGTTTTATGAATAAACGAGATGTATTAATAGTGAATTTAAAAGTGCTAAATATTTATGTAAACGTACAAGAATTTTGCCAGGTAAAGCGATATGAAGAGTTTTAATATTGGTGCCCACACTATTGGTAAAGGTAGAGCCTTTGTTATAGCAGAAGTTGGGTCAAATCATACGGGAATTTTAGCGCTGGCTAAAGAGCATATAGATGCTGCTGCTGAGAGTGGTGCTGATGCAGTCAAGTTTCAGTCGATTAATCTTGAAAAGCTGTATAAACAACCGTCGCAATCAACACGCGAGTTGCATGCCATAATAGATATGGATGAAGCCTGGTGTGCAGAATTAAAAGAATATTCAGAACAAAAAGGAGTGATATTTTTTTCATCACCTACTTATATTGATGCTGTAGAGCAACTGAAGAGGTTGAATGTTTCTCTTTTTAAACTTGCGTCTGCACAGGTAGGAACTTTCCCTCAGCTAGTTAGTGCTGTTGCTGAAACTGGGAAACCAGTAATTTTGTCAACCGGGATAGTAAATTATAGTCAATTAAGTGATGCTGTTAGTGTTTTTAGTAAAGCCGGTAATGAAAACTATGCTGTCTTGCATTGTAATAGTATGTATCCTACTCCCCCGGAAAAAGTTTATTTAGGAAGAATGGAAACGTATAGAAAAATGTTCGGTTGCCCGGTAGGGTTTTCTGATCATACTGAGGGCACAGCTATTATTCTTGCAGCGGTTGCTCTTGGTGCGGCTATTATTGAAAAGCATTTTCTGCTTTCAGACGAAATAAAAAGTCCAGATGCTCCATTCTCAATTGGGCCTGAAGATTTCAGGTCTATGGTGAATGATATTCGTGTTATTGAGAATGCAAGGTCAAATGCTCCGAGACTTGATCTCGAACCTGAAGAACAAAGTTTTAAGGATGCTATTCGTTACCGACTCGTATTGCGAAATAAAAAAAATCAAGGTGATAATTTTGACGTAAATGATTTTGATTTTTTACGGTCAGAACATGGCATAGATGTGTCTAATATGCCAGTTGTTATCGAGAATATGCAAGCTGCAATGTCATTAGAGCAGGGACGAATTATTGACTGGGGTTGTCTGAGAGGGAGGATTTAATAATGCGGATATTGTTTATTAATCTGGGTTGGGAGCAAACACCACTTATTGATCTAATTGCCGAGCAAAATGTTGAGCTGTATGGTGTTCACTATAATAGTGATTATTACAAAGAACCTAAATACCGGGATGTGCTTATCTCAGATCTTCGGGATTTGCCTCGTATTCTGCGTTTTGCAGAAAAAATACAGCCTGATGCAGTTATATCGGATCAGTGTGATTATTCGCAGTTTGTTCAGGCTGTTATATCCGAAAAAATGGGGTTACCAGGTCCAAGTGTTCGGAGTGCGCAAATTGGCAATAATAAAGTTCTACAGCGTCAATTAGCAGTAGAGCATGGAATTACTAGCCCGGAATTTAAATGCTGCTTATCTGTAGAAGAGGCGCTGGATGCAGCAAATAACTTTGGTTACCCGGTAATGATTAAACCGCCAGATAATCGTGGTAGCTTTGGTGTTAATAGAGCTGATAGACCTGAGGATGTGAGAGACTTTTTCTATGAGGCATTAATGCAGAGTCATTCAAGAACAGTATTAGTTGAGCGCTATATTAGCGGCAGGCATATAACTGTTGATGGTTATTCATTTCAGGGCTGTGGTCCTAAGGCTTTGGCATTAGCAACAAAAGATAAATTAAAAGAAAAAAATTCGATTATTGACGGTGAAATTACATATCCAGGAGAATTAGATGAAGCTGTTTATGAAAAAGCAGAGCAGACACTGGAAAAGATCGCGGACAAATTCGGATTTAATTTTGGATATTTGCATG
>JAOUQA010000118.1 GCA_029879605.1 Gammaproteobacteria bacterium | reverse complement strand
CAGTCAATTTGATATCAACACGCGATTTTCAGGCTCCTTACACAACCTGAACTTCAGACTGGATTCCAATCTTGATAATCAACTGGGCACACAGCTAAAAAACCAGCTCAAACAGCGTGGCCAGGAATATGAACAGAAACTTAAAGCCGGTATTAACCAGAAACTCGGCGACCCTATGAGCAAGCTGGAAGATAAAAAGAAACAACTGGATAAAATCAGCAATGATATTGATAACAGGGAACAGGAAATAAAAACCAAACTGGCAGATATTGAGAATAATATCAAAAACTCTAGCAAAACCAGTCAAGACAAGAAAGTAGATGCACTTAAAGACAAGCTAAAATCGAAATTTAAATTATAACGACTATGACCAACAGAGAAAAAACTGCAGTTTCAAAAATACCGCTTCACTATTCGAGGTCATTTGTATAACAGCCGTGTTTTTTAAGCATTTCGCGCGCTGATTCACCATAACGTTTAATCCACTGCCTGAGTACCAGCGCGGATATTTTGCTACCGCGTTCAAGCTGTTTTTCCAGTCGCTGCAATCCCTCACCTGAAATCCTGTCTGCTCTACCTACGCCTGGTTCTGGACTCATTTTATATCTACCTGTTTTTATTGACCCGCATATATATACAAAATCACACTATCTATTTTAACTATAAAATTCATGTTTCTTAAGCACACAAAACTCCAGATCGTCACGCTCAGGGATACCATAACGTTCATCTCCATAGGGAAATGCCAGTGTCTCACCCGTCACTGTAAAGCCACGTCGCTGATACCAGGCTATCAATTCCTCGCGCAGTGATATAACTGACATTTTCAAACTCAGGCACTGCCATTGTTGAAACACGTACTTTTCTGCCTCGGCCAGTAACAAACTACCGATACCTTTTGACTGCTGACAAGGATTAACTGCAAACATCCCCAGGTAAGCTGATTCAGAATCATTTATCAGGTGCACTGAACCAAGTAATTCAGCCTGGTTTTCACATAACAATATATAACTTGAACTTTCTGCAATCAGCCTGCTCACCTCGTCGTTATCAGTCCGTTGACCACTCAGCAAATCAGCTTCAGTTGTCCAGCCTTTACGACTAGCATCCCCTCTATATGCAGATTCTACAAGCGCTACTATGTTATCTACATCATCTAAACTGGCAAACCGAAATGAATACATAAAGTTTTATGAAAATTATGATATCGACTTATACAACAGTGCAAGGCTACTCATCATGAGTAATATATTAATTATCTGGTTAAATCGTTTCTGATCAATTTTAATATGGATATGATGACCCACATACATACCCACAAACAATACCGGCAGTAAAACCGCAACCAGCCATAACACCTGTTCAGTATATAAACCAGAAAGAGCATAAGCAATAATACGTACACCACCATCTACCAGGAAAATCATAACAATACTGGCTCGAAAAGCATTTTTGTCTAACTGACGCAACTTCAGATAAACTACATAAAAAGGCCCTCCAGTACCAAAAAGGGCACCGACCAGCCCCCCAAGACTTCCGGCAGCTATAGCCCAACGGCGACCACAGGCATATTCAGTCATTGGTAACATGGCATAAATTGAATAGATAAAAATAAATATCGCTAACAGCATGACCAGTAGCCTGGCATCCACATTAACCAGCATCCAGGTAGCAACCATGATACCAATAACTGAAAAAGGCAATACCGGAATTATATCTTTCCATATAACCTGTTTGCGTAACTGGTAACTTTGCATGATTGTGCCGCTATAACTTAAAAGCCCCAGAACAGGCACGATATAAGCCAGCGGAAACAGAAAAGCCAGTAATGGAACCGCAATTAATCCAGAACCAAAGCCTGACAGCCCCTTTACCGTATAAGCAAGAAAAATAATTATTATAGTAAAAACAATCTGCGCAGCGGATAACTGCAATAAGTCTAAAAGCATGAATTAAACTGCAAGCCCAAAACTCGCTATTATACATATGAAACAGTTTTATGAATAATTAACTGCACCAAGATTAGATGCAACTGGCACTGTCAACCAGAAACGACTACCCACACCCTCCTTGCTGTCAACACCGACCTCACAGTTCATTAAACTTGCATATCTTTTTACCAAAGCCAGGCCAACACCGGAACCGGGAATCTCTTCTCCTTTAGCAATAACGCGGTTAAATGGTTCGAATATATATGACTGATCACTGCTTTTTATACCACAGCCTGTATCTATTACATCTATCCTGACAAAGCCACTGTTATCATCCTTTATCTGCATTGTTAAAGAACCTTTATCCTTATTAAACTTTATACCATTCGATAATAAGTTACTTAAAATTTCTTTTAGTCGATCCGCATCAACCATCACTTCTGGTAAATCACCCAGTGAATCGACAACATAATGAATGCCCGCTTCTTTTGCCTTATTCTCGAATAAATCACTAACTTCTTTAATTAAGTTATTTAATGGCACTGACTTTATACTAACCTGCATATCACCTGATTCAATTGTTGATAGATCAAGCACTTCAACTACCAGTCGCAATAGATGTTGACCACTGACATCAATATTTTCAAGAGCCTGCTTCTGCTCATCATTTAAATTATCTGAATCCATGCCGAGTAACTGACTGAAACCAATTATTGCATTTAATGGTGTTCTTAACTCGTGACTCATTCGTGAAAGAAATTGAGTTTTAGCTTGACTAACCTGCTCTGCCTGGTTTTTTAACTTCTCCATTTCTCGAGTACGAATCTGAACTCTTTTCTCCAGGTCTTTATTTAGAAACTCAAGGTTTTTCTGCGCGGTAATTACCTCAGTAAACATAATAATACCACTCATTTCATTCTGGTTATTATGCCAGGGTCGAATTTGCCATTTCACCCATTCAATGCCACCATCTTCACGAGGAAACGGATCTTCTTCACAGCTCATTACTTCACCTGTCAGGCATCGCTGATGAATATCCTTCCAACGTTGTGGTATGTCAGGAAAAATCTCATAATGGGTACGACCTATAAGCTCAACGTTGTGTAAACCGTAATCATTTATCCAGCGATCTGAAACAGCAATATAACGAAGGTCCATATCCAGTATCGCAATAGATGCGGGTGCATACTTTATGCATACTTCACTGATATCACCTGCAAAAGAATCCATTTTTATACCTGCCCTTAAAACATCAAATGATAAATTTAGACTAGCATATCAACAGAATTTTTAACCCTCAGCATATTGTGTGTTTTTAATAAGACCTCACCATAATAACCACGTAAACATCCCCTATTTATTGTTATTTATCAACAATGAAAAAACTAATATCCATTACTCTATTGGCTGTTTTTTCCAGTATAAAACGATAATTCAAGAGGTTTAATGTGAACCAGCCCAGTCAATATGCATATCCCATTAACAGCCCTTTTGACCTTGAAAACACCGAACTGTACCAACGCTGGCGTGACCAGAAACTGGTAAATTACCCTGAAGATATCGCTGATCTGATTGTAGAAATTACTGACCCGCGCACCCTGACACTAAAAGAATTTTCGGCACTGCAGCAACGATGTAGAAAAACCAATATGGCAATTTATGTCAGCAAGACCGGCACTGACCCGGATCCTGAAATCCCGCTGGCCCTGGGTCGCGCCTTTGGCCTTGAGGATTTAAATAAAAACTGGCTGGCAGATGAAAACGGATTAACCTCTTTAAAGGTTGTCAATGAAGGCATTCGCCAGCAATACATACCCTACACCAATAAAGCCATTAACTGGCACACGGATGGTTATTACAATACTGCAGACAAGCAAATTCATGCACTCAATCTGCACGTAGTTCAGCAGGCTGCCAGTGGAGGTGAAAATGCCCTGATGGATCATGAAATGGCCTACCTGCTACTACGTGAACGTAATCCCGAGTATATTTATGCACTGATGCAAAACAATGCTCTTACCATCCCTGCTCGAATTGATGAAGGTGGCACCGTTGTACGTAAAGAAGAATCAGGCCCGGTATTTAGCATTCAGCCAGATGGTAATCTACATATGCGCTACACGATCCGGGTCAATAATGTTATCTGGGCCAATGACCCGTTAACAGAAGAAGCCCTTAATTACCTGTCGCAAATACTATATCGAAATAAAGAATATGTTTACCGGGGTCGCCTTGAAGCCGGCATGGGACTGATCAGCAATAATGTCTTACATGACCGGGCAGCCTTTACAGATAGCGAGACTCAGCAGCGACATTATTACCGTGCCCGCTATTTCAATCGACTGGTAGGAACTCACTTCAACCTTTAATGAGCCTGTAAATTAATAACCAGGCAACTGATGCCTGCGCCAGTACAGCCCCCCAGTCAAAGTGCTCAGCAATGATAATATAATAACAAACATACCAGTCATGGTAAGTGATGAATATGATAATGCTGACAAAACTGTAATACTCATGGTAATCATTGCAACCAGTAAACAGTTACGCACTATATTTTCAGGTGCTAAATTGGCTGTGATATAACCACCACCAAACATGAGTAAAAAAAAGACTGGAAGACCAACAAGATATCGAAAATAATGTGAAATATCATTAAGAAATGGGTATGACTTTGCCATGTCAATATAAGCAACTGCAACAAAAATATAAAGTAACTGTAATAACAGCCCCAGTATCACAATAAATGCGCAGCCTGCAAGAATGGCTTTAAAACTTTTCATGTTTTACCTTGATCATAGCCAGAAGATTATGTCGAAAGAAAGTTAAATACTTTGACCCAGGTTAAATATTTTTACTCAGGGCCATTAAGCCGCCCTGAGTGTAACTGTTAATATCTGCTATGAAAATTAATTATGCCTGGCATCTGCGTTTATTACAAACACGGAAGAAAAGATTACAAATTCAAATCAGGCATCAGGCACATAAAATTCGGTCTGTGTACCAATAGACGACTCATCATCAAAAATTTTAAATTCGTGATTACCAATACGTATTGAATCACCATGTATAATTTTCTTTTCAGTAACTGTCGATCCATTCACATAAGTGCCATTTGTACTACCTAAATCCCTGATACTGATATCAAACATTTCAGGCATATACTCATTAGGCGTAAAAGTTAAAACAGCATGCTCACCACTGACTACACCATCTTCAAGCTGTAAATTATTTCCACTATTACGACCAATGGTAAAATCCCCTTCCACCATATCAATCTCATCAACAACAACATCATTAATAATATGCTTTAATTTTACCAACGTTCACTCCCGACAAAATACATAATAATGAATATCTTACCACAGCTATTTATATAAACTTAACTACGGCAAACTCAAACCAAACCCGTCCAGATAATTCATTTAAAAAAAACCGAGTTATTTTAAAAATAACTTTTTGTTGATCCTGTCAACTCACGTTAAAATAAGACCAGACAAACAGCACTGGGTAGCTCACATGAAATTAATGACACACATTGGCCTGCTTCTATTAATAAGTTCACTAACTGCAACAGCTGCCAATTCAGATCAATTAATGAAACGTGCAAATCGCTATTTTCAGGTTTTGCCCAATACCATGCCCGGCTCTGAAAATGACACAGCTGAAAAAATCAGCCTGGGTAAACAGCTATTTTTTGATACCCGCCTGTCCGTTAATAATAGCCAGTCCTGTGCCAGTTGTCATCGTCTGAACGACGGACTTGCTGGTGTTGATAACCTGGGCACATCACCAGGTGCACTGGGTAAGCTGGGTACCCGTAACAGCCCTACAGTCCTCAATGCAGGCCTGCAACGCCTGCAGTTCTGGGATGGACGAGCCCCTGACCTGGTCGAACAGGCTAAAGGACCGATACTCAATCCCATCGAAATGGCAATGCCAGATGAACACAGTGTAGAACAGAAAATAAGCAATATTAAGGAATACACGGCTGCTTTTCGTAAAGCCTTTCCAGATCGTCAGCCAGCTCTTAGCTACCAGACCATTGCTGAAGCCATTGCCGCATTTGAAAGGACTTTAATTACCCCCAGTCGCTTCGACGATTTTCTCAGGGGAGACAGCACAGCACTAAACGAAGATGAGCGTAAGGGTCTGGCAGCCTTTATCAGACATCGCTGCGTATCCTGTCATGATGGTGTACTTATCGGAGGTGATTCACTGGAAAAACTGGGCCAGGAGAATCCCTATGAAAATCAGACTGATCAAGGCTTATACCAGGTAAGTCAGCAGGAAGAGGATCGCATGGTTTTCAAAGTCTCTTCTTTACGAAATGTGGCCTTAACAGCGCCCTACTTTCATGATGGCCGGGTCAACAGCCTGGAAGAAGCCATATCACTTATGGCCAGGCTACAACTGGGTAAAACCCTGAGACAGAAAGATATACGGTACATCAGTCACTTTCTCCATGCCCTGACGGATAAGAATCGGGAAAAACAATAAACACCTTCTGCCAGGTTCAATTAATCCCAATTTATTCCCCGCGATACATGCCCTAACCACCAGCCATACAGGGCATCAGCTACTGCATGTAACTGCTTAAGACGTTGATCCAGGTTCTCTGTTACCTGGTCAGGGCTTTGCACGTAAGCTGAGGGTGCAGGCAAACAGTCCTTATATCGATGCAACCATTCATAAATCATTTCAGGAGTC
>JAOUQA010000117.1 GCA_029879605.1 Gammaproteobacteria bacterium | reverse complement strand
TATATGATGATGGCTGTTGGCGGAATTGGTGGAGTCCTTGGTGTCCTTGGTGGTGCCATGTTCTTGATCGTCACAGTTGGATCATTGCTCTTTGGTAAGAAGTTGGAGCCATCAGCAGGCCTGTTCCAAGGCTTTCTGGGCTTGCCTCTGGCTGATTCAGTTTACAATGTAGAGCAGCCTCCTCGTTTAGAAAGGGCAGAGCCTGCCAAACACGATCATGGTAGTGGCTTCGAGGCACCAGGAACATTTGTTCTTGCTCTGGCGCTATTAGTATGTTTCGTTGTTTACTATGCGATCAACTGGGATTACCTGGCATCTGTATGGCCTATGGGCTAAACAGTAGTCCAAGGCTGTAAGGAAACGCGGGAAGGCCACTTGGCTAACCCGCGTTTTTTTTGTGTAATATTTGCTGAAAAGGGTCTTTTGTTTTTATGGTATCCTTCCCGGCGTTATACTGTTTTAAACATGGGTAAGCATGAAGTTATTTATATTGTGTGGTTTTCTACTAACAGTGTTATTCCCACAACTGAATATTTATGCGGAGACACAGTCAGAATTTAAAGCTGCTGTTCAACAAAAGTCAGAAGTAAAAGAAAGCTTTGATTACGATAAGGCGCTTGCAATTAGCCAGGCAGTAATTGGTAAGTCGTTAGGCGAGTATTCGTTTATTACGGCTCAGGGACAGTCGCTTTCGATGAAAGATCTTCGTGGCAAACCATTAGTCCTGAGTATGGTTTATACCAGCTGTTATCAAATTTGTCCGATGACGACAAGGCATTTGGCCAAGGTGATAGAAAAGGCACGTGATGCTCTGGGTAAGGATAATTTTTCTGTTGCTGTAGTTGGTTTTGATACCCCAGTTGATACACCCGATGCCATGCAGTATTTTGCAAATAAGCAGGGTATTCATGACAAGGGCTGGTATTTACTGAGCCTTTCCAGGGATGATGCAAAGGCCCTGTCAAAAGATACAGGCTTTATCTATTATCCATCTGCTAACGGCTTTGATCACCTTATTCAGGCAACGATTATAGATGCTGAAGGCAAGGTCTATCGACAGGTTTATGGTCAGGTGTTTGATGTGCCTTTATTGGTTGAGCCATTGAAAGAGCTCGTATTAGGCAGGCCTAAAAAGGATGAAACATTTCTCTCCAGTCTTGGCAATAAGATTAAATTATTCTGTACGACCTATGATCCAGTTCGAGATGGGTATTTTTTTGATTATTCATTATTTATAGGTATTTTTATTGGTGCCCTGATTATTTTTCTTACAGCAGTCTTTATCGCAAAGGAATGGCGTAAATTCGGGCAACATCCTAATCCTTGATGTGCATCATTCTGGGTGAATATAATACAATGCTAAAATTCCCCATTCGATTATTTGAGATGAAACCTAGTGTTAGTTAACCCTATTAAAAGAGCTTATTTAGCTCTCGAGTCCTGGTTTAATGTATCTTTTGGTACAGAATGGAACCCCATGTATCATCTCGGTACGCTGACATTTTTTCTATTCTGGATTATTCTCGTTAGCGGCCTTTATCTGTTTGTGTTTTTTCATGGCAGTATCAATGGCGCCTATGAATCAGTTGAATATATAACTCACGAGCAATGGTACGTTGCTGGGGTTATGCGTAGTTTGCATCGTTATGCTTCTGATGCGGCGATTATCACCATTCTGTTGCATCTGTTTAAAGAGTTTGCATCTGGACGCTATCGTGGATTTCGATGGTTTTCCTGGGTGTCAGGCCTGCCCATAATCTGGTTGGTGGTAACGTTGGGAATAACCGGGTACTGGCTAGTCTGGGATGAGTTGGCCCAGTATGTTGCGATTGGTTCAGCCAGGCTCCTGGATTCATTACCCATATTCTCAAGCTCAATGACGAGTAATTTTTTGCAGGGCCAGATGACGGACCGCTTTTTCATTCTTATTGAGTTCCTGCATTTATTGGGGCAACCGCTAATATTATTTTTCCTGCTATGGCTGCATGTGAAAAGAATATCAAATGTAGAGATAAATCCACCGCGTGGTCTTGCCATGGGTTGTTTCATGGCTTTAGTTGCTTTGTCACTAATAAAGCCAGCAGTCAGCCATGGCCCAGCGGATTTGAGTTCTATGCCTAGTATGTTGGAGCTTGACTGGTTTTATCTAAATGCCTATCCATTGATGGATTACTGGTCAGAAGGTTATACATGGCTGTTGGCAACAGCGATTACAGTGGTGTTAATGTTGTTGCCCTGGGCCCCGCCTAAAAAGGATGGTCCTGCTGCCGTGGTTGATCTTGCGCACTGTAATGGCTGTGAGCTGTGTTTTGATGATTGTCCGTTTGAGGCAATTTCTGTCCAGGCACGTACCGATGGTGCAAAATTTGAAAAAGAAGTGGTTGTCGATCCAGCCCTCTGTGCGTCCTGTGGTATTTGTATGGGCTCCTGTCCATCATCTAATCCATTCAGGCAGTCTGAGGAGGAATTGAAAACGGGCATTGATATGCCTGCACTACCTGTTGATAAAGTGCGTAGCCTGACCAAAGAAGCGGTGGCGGCAATGTCTGGGCAAGCCAATGTGCTCCTAGTTGGTTGTGAGCATGGTTTTAATGTTAACCGTTTGGATAATGATGAAACTAGAGGTGTGAAATTGATGTGTAGCGGTATGCTGCCACCATCAATGGTTGAATATGCCTTAAAGAAGGGTGCGGATGGTGTCATGATTGTCGGCTGCCGTCACAATGACTGCTTCTTCCGATTCGGTAATTTATGGATTGATAAGCGTTTTTCAGGTGAGCGTAAGCCAATACTCAGGAAGCGTGCAGACAGAAGACGTATTCGTGTCTTTGGTGGCTCTGAAACTGACAAACGATCAATTGAAAATGAGCTGAAAGCATTTCGCCAGGAATTGCTAGAACTGAATAAAAATGTAATTGATAATGTTGCGAGCGAAGATTCGTCAGATGCTTAGTTTAAATAACAAGGTAATTAGATATATTCTTCAGGCAATCAATTACAGCTTATTTATGGCCCTGATCTGGTATTTCTCGACCTCGCCAGTTTATCGTCAGCTAGCCGATGATGAGGCCATACTAACTATTTCATTTGCGCATGCAGGTGAAATTAAAGAGCCCTGTGTGAAAAGAACTCAAAAAGAATTGATGGCATTGCCTCCAAATATGAGAGCGCCGATGAATTGTTCTCGCGAGCGTTCACCAATCGTTATAGAGATGATGTTTGATGGGGAACCTTTGTACTCGGAGACAGCAGAGGCACCAGGCCTTTATAATGATAGTGGTGTGGATATTTATCACAGCGTCAAAGTTTCTGCTGGCAAGCATCATCTTGCCATCAGGATGGATGATAGTGTTCTAAAAGAAGGTTTTACTCATGTTTTCGAACAGGATGTAGATATCAAGCCTGCCCAGATATTGTTGGTTGGCTTCAATCCCAGTAAGGGCTTCATTGTCAGATAGTTCAAGCTAACATTAGCTAGACGTTAGATACTGAATTAGATTAAAAGAGCTGGTTGAAAGTATCAGGATTATGACAAAGAACACCAAGTCACGATGTTTAAACTGTTTTTTACGGGCCTGTTCTAGAGTGGTAAGAATCCAGCTTGATAAAAAGTAAAGTACCAGTCCTGCTGTTGTGAAGTAAACAAATTCCATAGCTATTCCTGTATATTTTTTAGTTGTATTGTCAGTCTAGGTTGTATGTACCAGTATTTAATTTGGGTATATATGAAAGGCGAACAGGTAAATGATGACGCCTGTAACTGAAACATAAAGCCAGATAGGTAATGTATAGCGAGCAATACGTGGGTGCTTTTTTATATTTCCCTTCAAGGCAAGTGTTGCCGTTATGATTACCATGGGCACCAGGGTTGCAGCAAGCACCACGTGCGATATAAGAATTATAAAGTAAAAATACCGGATTGTTCCTTGCCCCATAAAGGGGTGATAGCCTGCATTAATGTGGTAAGTCAAATAAGAGGTTAGAAATATTGCAGAGGTTACTAGCGTTGCTGTCATGCAGAGCTTGTGCGCAGCCAGATTTTTCTTCTTTATAAAACGATAACCATTCAATAATAAAAATGCAGCTAGCGCATTTAGTCCTGCTTGTATATGAGGGAGATAAGGGATTAAAGGCTCAATTGTCACGTTAAATCATGCGGAACTAGTTAATGATTGTATTTTTTGTCGCAAATTATACATGCAATCAATCATAATTCATGTGTCATAAGGCGGTCTATTGAGTTGAATCAAAAATAAAATGCCGGCTAAATTATTTTAGATAGAAACTTTCTGTCTGCCTGAATATGCTGTTAGTTCTAGCCGTTCCATATCGTCGGTTACCCCAATTTCTTCATTGTCGAGATAACAGCCAGGGTCTTCAGCCCAGAAATTGCCACTAAGTTGCCAGGCTCGTGTACGTGTGTTGCCGCCACAGATGTCGTAGTAGTTGCAGTTGGCGCAGCGTCCTTCTACTGGGCGCTGCTTGAGTTTGAGCCCTGCCATGAGAGGGTCTGATGTGTCCATCCATATCTCTGAGAACGGGCGCTGTTTTACATTGCCAATGGTATATTCCCACCACATCGTATCTGGATGCACGTTACCGATATTATCGATATTGGAGATATTAACACCGGAAGAGTTGCCACCCCACTGTCTCAATAATAGCTCAAGGTGATCGGCTTGCTCGGGTACATTCTCTCTGGCCCATAGCAGCATATAAACACCATCTGCATCATTATTGCCGGTGACAAATTCACGTTTCCGTCCAGCTTTAACATCTTTCAGGCAGGTATCGAAAATTAAATTCATGGCTTCGCGGGTCATTTGATGGTGCAGATCATCGCGGCGGTTTTTATTGCCACGACCCGCATAGTTCAGGTGGGACAGGTAAAACTTATCGATTCCCTCATCATCCATAAGTTTGAGTAATTCGGGTAGATCCTGTTTGTTGTCCTGAGTCAGGGTGAAGCGCAACCCTACTTTAATGCCGGCATCGTGGCACAGGCGTATACCATTCAGGGCCTCATCAAAAGAACCCTGTTTGCGTCTAAATTTATCGTGGGTTTCTCGGGTTCCATCAATGCTGATTCCTACATAGTTATAACCGACATCAACGATGTCCTGAATATTGTCTTTAGAAATTAGCGTGCCATTGGATGACAGGCCAACATAAAAGCCCATGTCTTTGGCGCGGTGTGATATTTCAAAGATATCTGGGCGCATCAGTGGCTCGCCACCTGAAAGTATCAGCACAGGAACACCGAAAGATTTGAGGTTATCCATGACGTTATAAACCTGTTCAGTACTGAGTTCGCCTGGGAAGGCTTTATCAGCGGAGGTAGCATAGCAGTGCTTACAGGTCAGGTTGCAGCGCCGTATCAGGTTCCAGATAACAACTGGGCCACTGGGTTTACGTGGTGTTTTTATTTCAGTCGGGTTTACCAGTTGTTGCATATACTGTGAAATACGAAACATTGGTAGTTATCCTCTGTCTTTCAGGCGTAAGCCGGTTTTTTTAAGAATACGGGTGCTGAACAGTATATCGTGTTTACGTGCCTTGCTACCAAGAAGTTCAGCTATTTGTGCGACCTTGTTTAGTACCTCTTCCCGATCGCGGCCGTGCACCATGGCGAATAAATTATATGACCATTCGGGTGGGAAACGTGGTCGCTGATAGCAATGCGTCACCATTTCGAGCTGGCCTAGCTGCTCTCCAACTTCATTGATGATATTGTCGTCAACATCCCATACCGACATGCCATTAGCGGTGTAGCCGAGTTTGTAGTGATTGGGTACAACACCAATGCGTCGAATACGATTATCCTTTTTCATAGTTTCGAGTCGCTGCATGAGCAACTCATTAGAAATGCCCAACTGTTCAGCAATTACACGATAGGGTTCAGCGACAACAGGAAGTCCTGACTGTGTAGCCAGTACAATGCGGCGGTCGAGGTCATCTTCCTGAAAATTATTGTCCTGTTGCATTGCCTGTTTCATCTTTGTCACTCATCAGGCCTTGAAGTGTAAACCAACAAAAAATTCCTTTTCCTTGGGCATGTTATAGACATGAATGCCAGTAATATCTTCAATGGCATCGAGTGTATTTTGAAGGTCCTGCTCGCTTTCGGTCGCCAGCACAAACCACATGTTCATTTTATGATCACGCTGGTAGTTGTGTGCAACTTCAGGGAAGGCATTGACCTGCTCGGTAATCTCATCAAAGCGATTTTCAGGTACTTCCATGGCGCAGAGACTAAGGGCACCACCCATATTCACCGCGTTATACATGGGGCCAAAGCGTGTTAGCAGGCCATTATCCAGCATGGCCTGAACACGGCTTATTAATTCGTTTTCGGTGCTATTGAGTGTTTCGGCAAGCTGTGCGAATGGGCGCTCACAGACAGGAAAATCATACTGAAGCGTGTTGATGATATTTCTATCCAGCTGATCCATCTAAAACTCGTTAGTGTTTAGTGTTGATCTTACGGTAGATAGCACCGCGTTGCTTGAAGCGGCGGCCACTAAACAGTACTGTGTGGGGAACATTTTTGAGTCCCAGGCCTTCGGTCATGGTGCTGATGCATTCAAGCACTTCCTCCCGGTTGCGGCCGTGCACCATACAGAACAGGTTGTAGGGCCATTC
>JAOUQA010000116.1 GCA_029879605.1 Gammaproteobacteria bacterium | reverse complement strand
TACAGTAGAACTGGTTAGTGACCGTATACCTGTTATTGCCGGTACAGGTGCTAATTCAACCACTGAAGCGATTACCCTGACACGATGTGCCATGGAGGCAGGAGCAGATGCCTGTCTGCTGGTAACACCTTATTACAATAAACCTACCCAGGAAGGTTTGTATCAGCATCATAAAAAAATTGCTGAAACTGTTCCTGTACCACAGATTCTTTATAACGTGCCGGGTCGTACCGCCTGTGATATGTTGCCAGAGACGATTGCCCGCCTGGCAGAGGTTTCTAATATTATCGGCATCAAGGAAGCCACTGGTGATTTACAGCGTCTAACTGAGATTCAAACTCTCTGTGGTGTTAATTTCGATATTTATAGTGGAGATGATGCCACGGGTACCGAGTTTATGTTACAGGGTGGTCATGGGGTGATTTCGGTTACTACCAATGTTGCTCCTGGCGCGATGGCAAATATGTGTGCAGCAGCCCTGGCAGGAGAACGTGAAAAGGCAATGGAACTAAATAGACCACTTGAAGGTCTGCATGAAACATTATTTTTAGAGGCAAATCCGATCCCGGTTAAATGGGCATTACAGGAGATGGGGCTTATCGAGTCAGGTATTCGTTTGCCATTGACACCTTTTTCTGAATGTTTTCATAAGGATGTTCGTGAAGCCCTGGTTAAGGCAGGTGTTGTTTAATATGAAGTATTTTGTTGTACTGTTAGTGTTATTTATAATTTCGGCCTGTAGTTCTGATGGTGAAGAGCGTCATGAATATATGGATGGCTATTCGGTTAAAGCCCTGGAGATGCCACCTAAACTCAAGCAGATAGAGAATCGTAATGAGCTGGATATTCCCCAGCCTTCAGCCAGGGCAATGCAGTTGCTGGCTGCGCGTGAAAATGTTGAAGGTTCGATAGCACCAAGATTTGAAGGCATAAAATTAGCATCAGAACAGGGTGTTTACTGGCTTGAAATTCAGCAATCGGTTGAGCAGGTCTGGCCAGTATTACAAGATTTTCTTTCCCATGAAGGTATAAAAATTGAGCGTAATGAACCTATGCTTGGGTTTATTGAAACGGAATGGGTTGAAGAATACCAGGCTAAAAGGGAAGGTGGTTTTTTCAGTAAAATCTTTAGTTCCTTGTCACCGGATGTGCTGGATAAGTTTAGAATTCGTATCGAGCGTGGTGCTAATTCTAAACTAAGTAAAGTGTTTGTCAGTCACAGAGGTAAGGAAGTTTCTGCAATTGAAGATGAAAGACACTGGCAGCAACGCGTTCCTGAACCTGTTCTGGAGCGAGAAATACTCTATCGCCTGGCATTGTTTGCAGGTTTGAAAAAGAAATATGCGGATGAGATTTTTGTGGACTACAAACCCTACCAGGAACGTATCCGTATACTTGATAGTGAAACATCCAGTTATGAAATTGTTGGCAATTCCAGTTTTGTCTGGAATCGAATTATTCATGCACTGGATCGCCTGGGGGCAGACATTACCAGTCAGAACAGGAAGCAGGGTATTATTCAATTAACCCTGGGGAAGGTGCCCCAGGAGCTGAAAGTTGAACAGGATGAACTGGCTCAAAGCAGCTGGTTAATGAATATGTTTAAAGGTACGGGTGATAGTAATGGGCCTGTTAAAGTGGCCAGTCTTAGTATGCATGTAAAGGCTTCGGGTAATGTAACACGGATGCAGTTGCAACATGCTGATGGGCGACATATAACTACGGGATTGCCCGCCGAATTTAAAGATAGCCTGGTAAAGTTGTTAAAGTGAGACCGGGCTATTTTTGAGCCTGTCGTTACAATGTTCGACGGTTTTTGTTTTCGACTTAGCCTTTTAACTTGTCTTTAACAATCATGGCATAGGCTGAATGATTGTGTATGGATTCAAAGTTTTCTGATTCCAGCGTGTAGGCAGTAATTCGGTCATCTTCATTAAGACGTGAAGCAACGTCGCGCACCATGTCTTCAACAAATTTTGGATTGTCATAAGCACGTTCAGTGACATATTTTTCGTCGGGGCGTTTTAACAGGCCATAGAGTTCGCAGGATGCTTCCTTTTCAACTATATCAATGATGTCTTCTATCCAGACAAAGCCATTGGTGCGTACATTAACTGTGACATGAGAACGCTGGTTATGGGCGCCACGGTCAGATATTTTTTTCGAGCAGGGGCAAAGACTGGTAACTGGTACCACGACCTTGATAGCGACGCAGTTTTCATTATTTTTACGTTCACCAATAAAAGATACTTCATAATCCAGTAAACTTTCGACCCCGGTTTCAGGCGCTTTTTTATTGATAAAATAAGCAAACTGCATTTCAATATGACCGCATTCAGCATCCAGTCGCTCAGTCATTTCTGATAGCATTTCACGAAATGACTGGACGGTGATTTCACGTTCATGACTGTTGAGGATTTCAACAAAACGTGACATGTGTGTGCCTTTAAAGTGGTGTGGTAAATCCACGTACATATTAAAGTTGGCAACAGTGTGTTGTACCAGTCCCGAACGGTCTTTGACCTGGATCGGGTGCCTGATGTCCTTGATGCCTACTTTGTTAATGGCAATGTGACGTCGGTCGGCGGAATTTTGTACGTCAGGTATATTATTTGCGTCAGTCATCTTTTAATTCTCTTCGCTATAGCGAACACAGGCACGATCAGTTTCCCATAGAGTGACTGCGCTAACTTTCAGGGTTTCAGTATTTAACTGTCTGGAAATCTCACCATACAGGTAGGCGGCAATATTTTCAGCCGTCGGATTGATTTCAGTAAATGGCTCAATATCATTCAAATAACGATGGTCGAGCCGGTCACACACATCGTTGGCAATGGATTTCATCTGTTTGAAATCGATCGCAATACCAATATCATTTAACTGGTGGGACTCAACTTCCAGTTCAACTTTCCAGTTATGCCCGTGCATACGACTGCAGGCCCCGGGGTAGTCCCTCAGGGTATGGGCTGACGCGAAATCAGTCAGAACTTTCAGCGTATATTTAGCAGTCATATAAAAATAACCTAGTAAAACAGTCGGATTTTATCTAATTTCAGGTTTATTAGCAATTACTTACGTTCCCTGATGGCCTTAACAACGCCCTGGGTATCAAGGCCACAATCGGCCAGTAGTTTTGCCGTATTGCCATGTTCAACGAATTGATCAGGTAATCCCAGGTTTAATACCTGGCAATTCTTTTGCTGGTTCAACAGGTGCTCATTGACTGAGCTACCAGCTCCCCCCATGAGGGCGTTTTCTTCAACGGTTACCAGTAATGAATAATCCTGGGCCAGCTGATTAAGTAGAGCAGTATCCAGTGGTTTAATAAACCGCATGTTAACTACCGTTGCATCCAGTTCTTCACCCGCTTCCAGGGCATTCGATAACAGGCTGCCAAAGGACAGAATAGCTATAGTATGACCCTGGCGGCAGATCTCGGCCTTACCTGTTTCCAGTGCAGACATATCAGTTTCGATAGCTGTACCCGGACCCTGTCCCCTTGGATAGCGAACCGCAGCGGGGCCATTATACAGAAAACCGGTATATAACATCTGCCTGGTTTCATTTTCATTGGCAGGTGCCATGATTAGCATATTGGGAATACAGCGTAAAAAGCTTAAATCAAAGCTGCCTGCATGTGTTGGGCCATCAGCTCCCACCAGGCCGGCACGGTCAATGGCAAATAAAACCGGGAGATTTTGCAAAGCCACATCATGGATAAGCTGGTCATAGGCTCTTTGCAGAAAAGTGGAATAAATGGCAACCACGGGTTTTAAACCTTCACAGGCCATGCCTGCTGCCAGTGTAACCGCATGTTGCTCGGCAATTCCCACATCATGATAGCGGTCAGGGAACTGGCTGGAAAAGTCTACCAGTCCCGAGCCTTCACGCATCGCCGGGGTAATGGCGACCAGGCGTTCATCCAGCATGGCCATGTCACAGATCCAGTCTGAAAATACCTGGGTATAGCTGGGGCTGGAAGAGGATTGATCCAGTTTATTACCGGTTTCCGGATCAAAGCTGCCAACGCCGTGATACAGGCACGGGTTGTCTTCGGCGGGTTTGAAGCCCTTGCCTTTATGGGTCACGATATGCAGTAACTGAGGGCCTGATTGTGCTTTTAGATTACGCAACATGGTAATCAGTGTCGGCAGATCATGGCCATCAATGGGGCCAAAATAATTAAACCCCAGTTCTTCAAACAGGGTGCCGGGCACAACCATGCCTTTCATATGTTCCTCTGCTCGTCTGGCCAGTTCCCACATATTAGGAATATGCTGGAGTACTTTTTTACTGCCTGTTCGAACCGTTGAATAAAACTTGCCGGATAGAAGCTTGGCAAGGTGTTTGGACAGGCCGCCTACATTCGGTGAAATTGACATTTCATTGTCATTTAATATGACCAGCATATCTGCATCGGTATCACCGGCATGATTCAGTGCTTCGAAGGCCATACCGGCAGTCATAGCGCCATCACCAATAATAGCCACGGTTTTCTGGTTAGAATCAGAGTGTGCCGCTGCCAGGCTCATACCCAGTGCTGCACTGATAGAGGTGCTGGAATGGCCGACCCCAAAGCTATCGTATTCACTTTCATCCCGTTTTGGAAAGCCAGCTAAGCCACCATGCTGTCTCAGGGTATGCATAAGGTCACGGCGTCCGGTAATAATTTTATGGGGGTAGGTCTGGTGGCCGACATCCCATACCAGTTTGTCGGCAGGGGTATTGTAGACATAATGTAAAGCCAGGGTCAGTTCAACCGTACCCAGGCCGGCAGCCAGGTGGCCACCGGTACTGGCGACAGTTTGAACAATAAAATTACGTATTTCGCTGGCCAGCAGGGGTAACTTGTCAGCAGACAACTGGCGTAAGTCAGCTGGTGAGTCGATATCAGCGAGTAAAGGATACAGCGATTTCTGGGACTCCTGCATTAATGTTCTCGCTCTACAATATAGGCGGACAGTTGTCTCAGTGTATCAGCGGATTCATCAAAAATGTCCAGTGCCTGTATCGCCTGCTGGTGACAGCTCTGGGCTCTTTCCCTGGCTCCATCCAGACCCAGTAGTGATGGGTAAGTGGGTTTGTTCTGTTCACTGTCAGATCCCTGTGGTTTGCCCAGGGTTTCGGTATCTGCGACAACATCCAGGATATCGTCCTGGATCTGGAAGGCCAGCCCAACGCAGTGTGCATAGGTATCCAGTTTTGTCAGGGTATCTGCCGTGGCGGTTTCATTGCACATGGCACCCAGTAGTACACTGGCACGGATCAGGGCACCGGTTTTTAAACGATGCATGTTTTCCAGTTCTTCCAGGGTCAGCTGTTTGCCGACAGCGGCCAGATCAATGGCCTGGCCACCGGCCATGCCAATAGAACCACTGGCAGTGGCCAGCAAATGAATCATTTCAATACGGGTTTTATCTGAACATTGCATGGTGGTGTCCCTGGCCATGATATCGAAGGCCAGTGCCTGCAGGGCATCACCGGCCAGTATGGCTGTAGCTTCATCATAAGCTTTGTGGCAGGTTGGTCGTCCACGGCGTAAATCATCATCATCCATTGCTGGCAGATCATCGTGGATAAGTGAATAGGCATGAATGATTTCCACGGCACAGGCCAGGGAGTCCAGTTGATCGAGGGGGACATTCAGTGCTTCTCCAGCCGCATAAACCAGAACCGGGCGTACCCGTTTACCGCCACCTCCAATAACCGTGTAACGCATGGCTTGTTGAAGCAGGCCCTCAGGGCCATCAGGCTGAGGTAACCACTGATCCAGTGCTTTGTCTACACGACGGCAGTATTCCTGGAGTTTATTTTTGAATGAATTGTTGTCTGACATGCTTACTCGTCAAGATCAAATGGATTTTCCAGAAGTTCGCCGTTTTTCTCAACCAGTTGAGTAACTTTCTGTTCTGCTTTCTGCAAAGCCTGCTGACAGCTGGCTGCCAGTGAAATGCCTTTTTCAAAGGATTTCAAAGCTTCTTCCAGAGAAAGATCACCCTGTTCCATGGCGTCAACCAGGTCTTCAAGTTCAGTCAGGGATTTTTCAAAATTTACAGGTGTTTTACGGGCCATGAGTCTTAGTTCGAGCTTTGATAATCTGAGGGCGTAAGTTACTGGTTTAGCTGCGATGAAGCAAGCTATTAGGGGATTTTTCCGCATTTGTTTAATAAATTGGCTATGTATAGGATATGGAAACACACACATTTTTCATTCAGTTACTGGTGATTTTACTGGCTGCCAGGTTACTGGCCGAAATAGCGGTTCGGATAAACGTTCCAGCCGTGATTGGTGAGCTGGCTGCGGGGATTATCCTGGGTCCCAGTTTGCTGGGATACCTGGAGCCTAATGAAGTTATACGATTACTGGCTGAAATTGGCATTATATTATTACTGTTTGAGGTAGGTCTGGAAACGGATGTGCGGCGTATTATGCGTACTGGCCATAAATCCTTCCTGGTCGCTCTAATGGGATTTTTTGTGCCCTTTGTACTGGGGTTTGCCGCCAGTTACTGGTTGTTTGAACTGTCCGTATTAGTTGCCTTATTTGTTGGGGGCACGCTAACCGCTACCAGTATAGGTATTACGGTGCGGGTACTGGCAGATGTTAATCGTCAGAATGAGAATGAAGGCCAGATTGTACTGGGTGCTGCAGTACTG
>JAOUQA010000115.1 GCA_029879605.1 Gammaproteobacteria bacterium | reverse complement strand
CTTCATGGAGCAGGAAGCTGAGCGTGGTATTACTATCCAGTCGGCAGCGACCAGCTGTCAGTGGAATGGTCACCGCATGAACATCATTGATACTCCCGGACACGTTGATTTCACAATCGAAGTATATCGTTCTCTGAAAGTACTGGATGGTGGCGTTGGTGTATTCTGTGGTTCTGGTGGTGTTGAGCCCCAGTCTGAAACCAACTGGCGTTATGCGAATGATTCAGAAGTAGCCCGTGTTATTTTTGTTAACAAGCTGGACCGTATGGGTGCTGATTTCTACCGCGTGGTTAAGCAGGTAGAAGATGTGCTGGGTGCGAATCCGCTGGTTATGGTATTACCAATCGGTATTGAAGATCAGTTCTCAGGTGTGGTTGACCTGTTAAGCCGTAAAGCTTACATCTGGGATGATTCTGGCCTGCCTGAAAACTTCAAAGTTGAAGAGCCACCCGCAGACATGGCTGACCTGATTGAAGAATGGCGCGAAAAACTGATCGAAATGGCAGTTGAGCAGGATGATGACCTGATGGAAGCTTACCTGGAAGGTGAAGAGCCTTCGGTTGACGACATCAAGCGTTGTATTCGTAAAGGTACGATTGCCCTGGACTTCTTCCCCACTTACTGTGGTTCTGCGTTCAAGAATAAAGGTATCCAGCTGGTACTGGATGCGGTTGTTGATTACCTGCCTGATCCGACTGAAGTTAAGCCTCAGCCTGAAACTGATGAAGAAGGTAACGAGACTGGCGAATTTGCGATTGTTGATGCAGACAAACCTTTACGCGCCCTGGCATTCAAAATTATGGATGACCGTTTCGGTGCGCTGACCTTTATTCGTGTTTACTCGGGTAAACTGAACAAGGGTGACACAGTGTTAAATACGTTCACGGGTAAAACAGAACGTATCGGTCGTATCGTAGAAATGCATGCCAACGAACGTATCGAGCTGGATGGTGCTTCGGCGGGTGACATTGTGGCTGTTATCGGTATGAAGAATGTTCAGACTGGTCATACATTATGTGATCCAAAACATCCTGCTACCCTGGAGCCAATGGTGTTCCCTGAGCCCGTTATCTCGATTGCGGTTGCGCCTAAAGACAAGGGTGCTGCTGAGAAACTGGGTATCGCGATTGGTAAGATGATCCAGGAAGATCCATCGTTCCGGGTTGAGACTGATGAAGATTCGGGTGAGACCATTCTTAAAGGAATGGGTGAGCTGCACCTGGATATCAAGATCGATATCCTGAAGCGTACTCACGGTGTAGAAGTAGAAGTGGGTAAACCACAGGTTGCTTACCGTGAAACTATCACTCAGAAAGTTGAAGATTCATACACACATAAGAAACAGACCGGTGGTTCAGGTCAGTTTGCGAAAATCGATTACTCGGTTGAGCCAGGTGAGCCAGGTAGTGGCTTCCAGTATGAGTCAGTTGTTACCGGTGGTAACGTACCTCGTGAATTCTGGCCTGCAGTACAGAAAGGTTTTGAGCAAAGCATGGTGCGCGGTGTTCTGGCCGGTTATCCCTGCCTGGATTTCAAAGTGACATTGATTGATGGTTCATACCATGCGGTTGACTCTTCAGCGGTTGCATATGAACTGGCTGCACGTGCTGCGTATCGTCAGTCTATGCCTAAAGCAGGACCTCAGCTGATGGAACCCATCATGAAAGTTGATGTGTTTACACCTGATGATAATGTTGGTGATGTTATCGGTGACCTTAACCGTCGTCGTGGCATGATCAAGGCGCAGGAAGCGGGTGCTACTGGTGTACGTATTAAAGCCGAGTGTCCTCTGTCAGAAATGTTTGGTTACATCGGTGACTTGCGTACCATGACTTCTGGTCGTGGTCAGTTCTCGATGGAATTCGTGCACTACATGCCATGTCCGAAAAATGTGGCAGATGAAGTTATCAAGGAAGCCAAAGAGCGCGAAGAAGGTAAGAAATAATTTTATATTTAAAATTTATTTCATGAAAAGAGCCGGCAATGCCGGCTCTTTTTTTTGTCCTGGTTTTTGTTTGCGGATTAATTTTTTATGCCTATGCCTTTATTTAATAAATAAAGTGCAAAACTGAACAGGCCAGTAATAAACAGGATAATAATAATTAATGCTGTCGTGATATCAGTATCAGATATACCAAGCAGGCCATAGCGAAACGAATTAATCATGTAAAGAATCGGGTTGATGAGAGAAATGTTTTGCCAGAACTGTGGCAACATCTCGATAGAATAAAAAATGCCACCGAGGTAGGTTAAGGGTGTTAAAACAAAGGTAGGTATTATCGTAATATCATCAAAACTTTTGGCATAGATGGCGTTTATTAAACCCGCGATAGAAAACAGGATGGCGGTTAATAGAAAAACGGTAAAGCTAAGCAGTAGACTGTGTACCTGGAAATCAGAAAAAAACATGGCAACCATGGTGACAACCAGCCCGACAATAAGGCCACGGGCAACGCCACCCGAAACAAAGCCAGCGAGAATTAAATAATTCGGTGTTGGGGATATTAGAAGTTCTTCAATGCTTCTCTGGAATTTAGCACTGTAAAAAGACGATACGACATTTGCATAGGAATTGGTAATAACAGACATCAGTATCAGGCCGGGAACAATGTAATCCATGTAGCTATAGCCATCAATATCAGAAATTTGCGAGCCAATCAGTTCACCGAAAATTACAAAATATAAGGCGGTGGTAATGGCTGGTGGTAATACGGTTTGAATCCAGATGCGAATAAAACGTAAATATTCCTTGGTGACGATAGTTTTATAAGCTGTTAATTTTTCATTAAATGTCATGGTCGTTTAATCACAGGTTTCCTGGGCAGTCTGGATAAGTGCTGCAGCCAGTTCTTTATTATTACGATTCTTGTCCACCAGGTGCATAAAGAGCTGTTCCAGTCGGTTACTTTTGTTACGCATGCTAAGTACATGAATATCATGCCGGGATAAGGCTTCAAATACATGGTTAAGATTATTGGACTGTTCAATATCAACTTCCAGTGTCTGGTCATCAATGATTCGAATTTCACAATCAGGTATATCCAGTGGAACAGTGCTGGTGTGTTTATCAAGATAAAGAATAAAGGTTTCCATTGTTAATTGAGCCAGCAGTTTGCGCATGCTGGTGCTTTCAATGGTTCTGCCATGATCGATGATGGCAATGTTTTTACACAGGCTTTCTGCTTCTTCGAGGTAATGAGTCGTCAGAATGATAGTCGTACCCTGCTGGTTGATGCGATGCAGAAAGTCCCACATGGAACGGCGAATTTCAATATCAACCCCGGCTGTGGGTTCATCCAGGATGAGAAGTTTTGGCTGATGGATCAGGGCGCGGGCGATCATCAGTCGTCGTTTCATGCCGCCGGATAATTCACGGGCCATGACATTGCGTTTGTCCCAGAGCTCCAGTTGTTGCAGGTATTGCCTGGCGCGTTCAGTGGCGGCGGTTCGGTTAATACCGTAATAGCCCGCCTGGTTAATCAGGATCTCCTGCACCGGTTCAAACTGGTTAAAATTAAACTCCTGGGGTACCAGGCCAATATAGGATTTGGCCAGGGCAGGTTCATGATCGATATCAGTATCAAAAATTTGTATTTTACCGGAGGATTTATTGACCAGGCCGGAAATAATGCTGATTGTAGTTGATTTTCCTGCACCATTTGGGCCCAGCAGGGCAAAAAAATCCCCTTTCTCGACCTCAAGGTCAACACCTTTAAGGGCTTCAGTGCCATTTTTATAGCATTTTTTTAGTTGGCTGATTTTAAGTGCAAGCATAATTAAGTGTTATAGCGGGCAGGGGTAGTTAAATACAAGTAATTGATTATACATGAAATAATTAATTATTATTAAATGTCTGTTGAAAAGTTTAATTCAAAGTCATACGATTGTCTAAACGTAGGTTGTTAGTTAATGAATTAACTGGGTTTCAGGAAATATGCTTTTTAAGGAAAAGAATTTCAAAAAGGCGTAGAATTACACCGTTTTTATATAATAGAGAGATGTTTAAGATGGGAACAAAAGGGTCGGCTAATCGCCAGCGTATTGTGGATGCAGCTGACAGGCTCTTTTATTCACGTGGTTATAATCAAACTTCTTTTAGTGATATCTCCGACGAAACTGGTATACCCAGGGGAAACTTTTATTATTATTTTAAAACCAAGGAAGAAATTCTTGAGGCGGTTGTTGAGTCGCGAGTATCTATTTTTAGAAATATGCTTGAACAGTGTGAGCAGAAAACCAGTGAGCCACGTGAGAGATTATTGCTGTTTACAGCCTTACCGTTAAGCAATGAAGAGCAGGTTATTCAATATGGCTGTCCAATAGGGACGTTAAGTTCTGAACTTGCCAAGGACCAGGAGCATGAATTATCCAGGGCAAAATTAACAGTAGTATTTGATGTTTTAATCGACTGGTGTGAAAAACAGTTTTGTTTGCTGGGCATGGAAAGTCGTGCAAAAAAATATGCTATGGACCTGATAGCCAGGCTGCAGGGAATTGTGCAGGTAGCATATATTTATAATGACAGTCAGTTTCTGGAACAATCAACTGACGATGTTAAAAACTGGATCAGGCAAATAACAAGTAATTAGTAGATTTGAATGAGAGTAGCTCATGGCGCAGGCGCAGGTAGAAACAGAAGCTGATATTTATTTAACCGCATTCAAGGGGCGATTTACTTCCTTAATGCGCTGGGATCAGCTTGATGTTTTCTGGCAAACATTAAATTCACAGGTGGATGATAACTGGTATATCTATCATATTGGTGATCCAGCACCTGACCAGGCAGTAACGGCAGAGCAACTGAAAAAATTTATTGCTGAAATCGATGTATTGTTGCGTAGTGAGCATGATGAAGATTATTGTGCCATTGTCTATGCCGATGACCATGACACACCCGCATTTATAAAAATCTTTGATCCTAATAATCTTGGTGTCAGTTGTGGCTTTAGTGAAAACCCGCCACTACCCGGCTGGGTATTATCAAAAATCAGGCCGGTGGATATTGAAGATGCTTTAAGGCCTGCGAACAACAGGAGCCGGTGGTGGCAAAAGATATTTGAATAAATGCAGACGGTATAGCGTCTGCATTTATCAGGATGAGCTAGGCCTGGTACAGGTTTATGAGTTCGGCCTGAACGCCGCTGAATTTAACACGGGTCAGAAGGTCGGCAGCTGTAATGCATTCAGGGTTATAGCCAACCATCATTAACTGTTGTTTATTATCGTGATATCCCAGGGAAGTAACTCCCACCTGCTGTTTCATATATGTTTCCAGTTGATGGCGATGGTTGGTATCGATATTTCCATCTATCTGTAACATAACATCAGTTATTTTTGTATTCATATTCGTTCTCATTTAGTGGGACTCTTTAACTAATAATAAGACAGGGTCAGGGAAATCGCCAGAAATATTTTAATGTTATTCATTAAAGTGTTTCTGGATGAAGTGATCAGCACTTGCTTTTCCTGCGCCCAGGTAAAACAGGCTAAGCAGCATTATCAGGTAAGTTGCAGCAAATTCGATACCGTTTTTCAGTATTGTGAAGCCACCGGTTTCTGTCAGCCATTCAATATTGCCGTGAGTACGTAAAATTGAAATAGCCATTTCTTTGCGCGCTGCAGCGCCTTCAATCAGGTCGGTGCGCCATTCCCAGGGCATGGTTAGAGTTGATTCTGGTAATACGTGCCAGCCATTACCCCAGTGAGCAGTGACGGCAGCAATAAACATAGTGAATATCAGTGGTAAAGATGCCCAGCGAGTTGCCAGGCCAATCAGGATGGCGATACCACCAAAAAATTCTGTTGAGCCTGCGAGGAATGCCATCAATTCTGGCAATGGCATGCCAAGATACTCTCCAAAATAATATGCCGTGCTTTCGAGATCTGATAGTTTATTCCAGCCAGCAATAATAAAAATTGGTGCCAGGTAAATTCGTAATAATAACGGGGCAGTAAAATCCAGGGCGCGGGATTTTTCGATAAGATAATGTTGAGCGCATTTACAGAAGCCGATAATTTTATTCATGGCTTATCCTTTTTTGTGTATTGAATAAAGTGACTGCTTTTCAGTTGTAAAGTTCAGCCAGGCATTTCAGGGTATAAAATATTTAGCGGAATTGAGTATTTATTGGCTGCCACTATGCACTTATGAAAGCACAATAACATCCGCTTTATAGTTAATTAACCGGTTACTCGACTGGATATGTTTTAATCATGCCTGTTTATTCCGGGCATAAAAAAGCCCTGACTGGATCAGGGCTTTTGTTAAAAAGTTATAAGCAAGAATTACTTGCTGCCACATTTTCCTTCGCCACACTTCATTTTTTTAGTATCTTCTTTTTTGGAGTCACCGCATTTGCCGCCATTCTTTTCCATGTGTTCTTTGCCGCACTTACCTTCGCCACATTTACCTTCTTTCTTGCTGTCGCCGCACTTGCCTTCGCCGCATTTATCTTTTTTCTTACTGTCGCCACACTTGCCTTCACCGCATTTGCCTTCGGCCAGTTGTACGGTATCTGTTGATGCTTTAGTCATGCCAAAAGGGTTGGTGTTTTCAGCATGAATTGTAAAACTTAAAGTCAGGAATAATAAAACACTGAGGGAGTTTATAATTGATTTCATTGTACTTTTCCTTTGATAGGTTTAGAAAAATTCAGTTAGTAACTTA
>JAOUQA010000114.1 GCA_029879605.1 Gammaproteobacteria bacterium | reverse complement strand
AAGAAATCAAACGCCTGCCAATGAAAAAACCATCCGGCAAGTACAATGTACATAACAAGATCACTCGTTCTGCAGGCACCAGTCATTAGAATTGGCCTGCGAATAAGCACGGGTTGTGATTTTTTTAAAAAAACAAGTCCGTAAATGCACGCAAATAAAAGCTACCGCTCCTGCTCTCGCCCCTTACCTGCATCCATGCAGGCAACACAAATATTTTTTAAGTTTTAATTAAAATAAGCTTACTGTAGGCTGGGGTGAACGTAGCTATGCCCAACATTAAAATAGTATGTGTTTAAAGTTGAAGTTCACGAACCTTCCCCAAGCCACGAAGAATGTATTTTATTAAATACAATATAACATCCACGTTTCCTGCACGGATACAAGTGAGAGACGAGAGCACACCTATAGAAATATAGATAATAAAGCGATGCAAGAACAGTCACCGAGAAGCAATCGCGTTTATTTGCGTGCATTTGCGGACTCATCTTTTTTAAGCCGTTAACGCCGCTATTCAAACTAGGCTTCGTATTCTCTTAACGCCTTAACGTCAACCAGGGTAATCACTTTACCTTTAACACTGATTAATTCACGTTTACCCAGTTTTTTCAGAATCCTGGAAAACGTTTCTGGCTGTATTGATAAACGAGAAGCAACAATACTTTTAGATGTGGTAAGCGTTACATCCACGGGATCATTATCGTCATGATCCGGTGGAATATGCTGTAATAAATAATGAATCAATCTGAAAGTTGCATTCTGTAAAGTTAGATAATCAATCTCATTCAAACGATGATGCAAACGTTTACTCATATCGGCCAGTAAACGAAAACAGGCATCCTTTGACTCAGATAAAATATTAATAAATGTTTCAGAATCAAAAGCCAGGAGCTCTGTTTTACCAATTGATTCTGCATTCACAGGATAACAGCGTTCTTCCATAAAAATAACGGCTTCTGCAAAAGTCTGCTCCTGCTGCATAACTTCTATGACACGTTCACTACCTTCCAAAGAAATTAAATAAAGCTTGATCTGTCCTGATACCACCTGGTAAAAACGATCTGCCTGCTGCCCCTGCTCAAACAGATGCTCACCATCCGATAAATGCACAGTTCTAAGGCTTTTCCTGATTTTATCAAGCTGCTCATCCGTTAGCTCTCCTAATAAATGATGCTGACGCAAAGTATCATTGGATAGCGTTGTTATTGCCATAAATAATTATCCAGTCAAACAATTTTTACTATTCTAAGATAGGGTTTTCAGGCAAGAATATACGCGTCAAAGACCGGTATGACCAGTGTTATAATTGATTTAGATCATATTTAAGAAACTGGTCATTAGCCATAACTATCAGATAAATAAACATATCAGCTAAATAATGAATAGCTTAAACATAATTTTACATACCTGTGGCGGTCTCGGGCTGTTTCTACTAGGTATGCTGGTCATGACTGACGGCCTCCGCGCCCTGGGCGGTAATCTCATGCGCTCAGCCCTGATGCGCTTTACCCATAGCCCGTTAAGCGGTGCAGTCACCGGGGCCATTAGCACTGCAATATTACAGTCATCCAGTGCCACGACGCTGGCAGCTATCGGCTTTGTCAGCGCAAGTCTACTTAGCTTTCCCCAGGCACTGGGTATTATATTTGGCGCAAATATCGGCACTACCATCACTGGCTGGTTAGTCGCTACACTGGGCCTGAAACTTCAACTTGAAAGCCTTATGCTGCCATTGATTCTGCTGGGCGTACTGTTACGACTGTTTGGCAAACACCGGTTATCGGCCCTGGGTTTCACCCTGGCCGGCTTTGGACTGATTTTTGTTGGTATAGGTGTTATGCAACAGGGAATGAGCGGCCTGGAAACAGTCATTACACCGGATAGCTTTCCCGATGACAGCTTTAGCGGCCGAATTAAACTGGTATTGCTCGGTATTGCGATCACCCTGGTTACCCAGTCATCCAGTGCCGGGGTTGCCACTGCATTAACTGCCCTGTTTGCCGGGGCTATTAATTTTGAACAGGCTGCCGCACTGGTCATTGGCATGGATGTGGGCACAACCGTCACCGCCGTAATAGCAACGATCGGTGCCTCGACACCCTCACGACGTACGGGCCTGTCTCATGTTATCTATAATTTATTTACCGCGGCCGGTGCACTGATTATTCTGACACCCTATATACTCTTCTGGGAAAAATTCCTGCCCGGGCAATTAACAGACAATGCTGAAATTGCCCTGGTAGCCTTTCATACCACGTTTAATACCATAGGTGTTATTGTTATCCTGCCATTCAGTCAACAGTTTGCACAGTTAATTGAAAAAATAGTCCCTGAAAGGGTCATCAGTTTTACACAAAATCTTGATAAGAAATTTCTTCGTGATGCGCCTGTGGCTTTAACTGCTGTGCAGAGTGCTATTAAAAACGAATACCGGGCCCTACTGGATATAGTCAACACTTTACTCACACAACCCGAACAATTGTCACATAGTGAAATTGAACTGCTGCAGGATGCACTCGATGACACCCATCATTATATTGATCAAATCCATTTAGATAATGACAGTGATCCAGCATGGAAACAGTTAACTGCCTGCATTCATGCCCTGGATCACATGCAGCGCATCCACGAGCGCTGTGAAGAAGAACAGAACCGCGCAATTACTGCACAACAAACAAAAGAACTGGAAAGCATATACCAGAAAATTAAATCAGGACTGGTAATCATTATCGTTCATATAGAACAGGATGACTGGTCAACGGCAGCAGAACAAAGTGACATAATTTACAGTTTCATTAATGAACAGGCAGAACCACTGCGTGACAGAATAATGTCACACATTGCCCACGGAAAAATTGACGTGCCACTGGCAACAGATCAACTGGAAGGTATACGCTGGTTAAGGCGAGTCAGCAGGCATATCAACCGAATCTGCCAGCATTTAAATAACATCCAGGCTCAATAACCAAAACACCTGTCGATAAACAGACCTGTGCATTAAGGGGTTTATTTATCACCCAAATCTGATAGATTAACAGTACACTTTTTAATGAGACAGTATTATGTCACAAGCTCATTTTTCACTGACCTGCAAACGCTGTAATAGCCAGCTTGAACTGGATGATTTCGCCATTGATACCCAGACATGTCAGAACAAACATGTTTTCTTTTTTAAATGTCCCGGTTGCGATGATTTTAGTGCCACGGCAATGGCCAATATTCCACAGGAACAATGGTATGAATTTGTTCCTGCTGACAAACTGGATAATCTTATCCTGGCATATGATAGCGCCATGAAAAAACATGGGTAATTATTACTCTGCTATACACCATACGTTTCAAGTAAGACTGTATTCATAATGAGCCTTAATGCAAATTCGTCAACTGGCAACAAACCTCCTTTCATAAGTACGTTTACAGCTGCCCCGCATCGAATGATGTTTTTTGCAGGTGCAATTCAGATATTATTACCTTTATCTATCTGGCTGCTTGAACTGATCGCACGTCATACAGGTTTTCTGTCGACACTGGAAATACTCATCCCCACAACCTGGGCACATGCCTTTATTATGCTTTACGGCGTGGTGATTTTTTTTATTTTTGGTTTTCTAATGACAACCTATCCCAGGTGGATGAATGGTACTTTAATTAGCAAAGAACTGTATACCGGCTGTTTTATCTGGACCAGCCTGGGTATCATCCTGTTTGAAGCGGGTTTATTTTTAAACGGCACCTTACTAATTACTGGCCTGATAATGTTTATTTTTGGGTGGATACAGGGCCTCTATGCTTTGCTAATGGTATACAGGAAAGCACCTGCCGAAGACAAAAGCTATGAACAGATTCTTAATTTTTCACTCACAGCCGGTATAGCTGGCTGCTTAAGTTTTCTCACCTGGATTTACACTGATAACTGGTTATATGTTCAATATTCTTTTGATATTGGTATCTGGTTATTTTTATTACCCATAGTGATCACTGTATGTCATCGTATGATTCCCTTTTTCAGTAGTTGTGTCATTGATAATTATTCAATTTATCAACCTAAATGGTCACTGTATGCCATGATTACGGCCTGCTTTGTTCATTTCCTGTTAAAAACAGCCCAGTTACCCCAGTGGTTTTTTATTAGTGATTTACCCCTGGCAATGCTTGCATTTTTCCACAGTTTTAAATGGCGCTTAATCAGCAGCCTGAATATCAGGCTGCTGACCATACTTCATATTGCATTTTTGTGGCTAGGCATAGGTGCCAGTCTTTATAGCGTACAAAGCCTGTTTCTTTTATTTAATGATGAACTGATACTGGGACAGGCACCGCTACATAGTCTGACTATTGGTTTTATTTCTGCGACCTTAATTGCTATGGCAACCCGTGTTTCCCTGGGACACTCTGGTAGAGCACTGGAAGCAAATAATTATGTTATGACTATTTTTATTGGTATTGAAACAGCTGCATTTTTGCGCATACTCGCAGATACTAACTTTATGAATGAAGTCATGGGCATCCATATGAATCTTGTTGCCGCAATAGTCTGGATAACATGTATGTTACTCTGGGTTATTAAATTTGCACCTGTCTACCTGTCACCCAGGGTCGATGGTAAAGCGGGTTAAATTACCTGATGAAAAATCCATTATTTATAATTATTGGTATCTTCCTGTTAAGTTATATACTGGTTAGCCAATTTTCATCAGGAAGCCTGTCAGACAAGCCTGTCAAACTAACAAAAAATAACCCACCTGAAATACTCATGTTGAGCACCCAGACATGTCGCTATTGTAAAACTGCCAGGGATTTTTTTAATAAACATAATTTGCCCTTCACAGAAAAAGATATAGAAACAGATGAACAGGCGAGACGTGTATTTGATTTAATGAATGGCCGTGGCACCCCGGTATTAATTATTAACGGGCAAACTATCCACGGTTATGATGAGGACATGATTCGATCAGCACTCTAAACTGACAAACAATCATATCCTGTTGCTATTTAACTTTTAATAAATTTGTTTATTGCCGTGAGTAAAGCAGTTACATTGACAGGCTTGGTAATATAATCCTCAAACCCGGCCGACATACCTTTCTCAATATCACTTTGCATAGCATTGGCACTGATAGCCACTACAGGAATATCACGAGTATTTTCATTTTTCTGTAATTCACTAAATGCTTCAAAACCACTCATACCCGGCAGGTTAATATCCATTAAAATCAGGTCAGGCTGTTTTTCTTCGGCAAGAACCAGCCCCAGGCCAGCCTCAGGTGCAGATATCATGGTGTAGTCTGTATGCTCTTCTATCAGCAGTTTGACGAGCTTAAGATTAGCGGGTGTATCTTCAATATACAAAATCGTTTTATCTGATAAAAGCTGCTGACCCTGTACTACCGAACCTTCAGTTTCAACTTCAACATGAATGGGTATTGAATCACTTTTGTTCGACTCACTCAGGTTGATTTCTACCCAGAAAGTTGAGCCCTTACCAGGGTAACTATCCACACCAATTTCACCACCCATATTTTCAACCAGGTGACGGGTAATAACCAGGCCGATACCTGTGCCTTCAATTTTATTATGTTCTTTTAATCTTTCAAAAGGCTTGAACAGCGCCTGCTGCTGTTTATCAGTAAGACCATTTCCTGTGTCTTTAATATTGATACGTAATCGATTATCATCTACAACTTCACAGCTAATAGTAACAACTCCATTCTCATTATTATATTTCACTGCATTTGACAATAAATTAATCAACACCTGTTTAAACCGTGTATAGTCAACATGTATTACACAATCTGCATAGCTTTCAGTTTCATTAATTATTTCAATACTAGATCTAGTTGCCATTAATTCGATTAACACAAGACTATCACTTAATACCAGTCCGAAGTTATAGTCTGCTATCGACAACTGAAGCTTGCCTGCTTCTATTTTTGACAAATCAAGTATTTCGTTAATAAGATCAAGCAAATGGGTACCCGCCTTATGGATCTCGGCTACACTTGATTTCACATCAGGGTCTTCATATTTTAGATCCAGTAACTGGCAGAACCCAAGAATACTGTTTAAAGGAGTTCTCAACTCATGACTCATCCTGGAGAGAAATTCTGATTTTGCCTGGTTGGCCTGACGAGCACTTTTAATTGCCTCCAGTAAATCCGCCTCACTTTTTTTGCGCTGAGTAATATCGACAACAACCGCCTGTAAAACATCTTTACCATCCTGCTTCATCGGTGTCAGCAATACTTCCGCAGGAAAGTCCTCACCGTTGCAACGTCGATGCATCCATTCAAAAAAGTTCTTACCTTCCTTATAAGCAACAGCTATCTTTTCATCAGCCGCAATGCGGGAAGCTGTTCCATCCGGCTGAACTGGCGGTGATAATTCACCTGGATGCTTGCCCATAAATTCTTCTTTACTGGAAAAACCAAATATTTCCAGGGTGGCGTTATTACAATCAAGAAATTTTTCCTTATCCAGTGTCATATTTGCCTGGTTGGATAATTCAAATAACGCCCTGAAGTTTGATTCACTTTGATGTATAGTGTCGATGGCATTCATCTGCTCAGTTACATCCTGCACCAGGGATGCGACACCAATAACTTCATGCCTGTCATTAATAAGCGGTGTGTTGTACCATTCGCATTTGATAATTTCGCCATCTTTTGTAAGATTTTCATTATTACTTCTTAAGCC
>JAOUQA010000113.1 GCA_029879605.1 Gammaproteobacteria bacterium | reverse complement strand
GGTGAATTATTAGACAAAATCACCATTCTTCGCATCAAATCAGCACGTATAAAGGATGCTGACAAACTGAATAATGTACGAAAGGAACTGAAGATGCTTGAAGACATCTGGTCTCAAGCAGTAACAGAAGATGACACAATCAAACAACTTACCGTAGAACTAACCTCCATTAATGAAGCACTCTGGGAAATAGAAGACGATATTCGAGATGAAGAGCGCGAAAAACGCTTCGGTGACCAATTTATCGAACTGGCCCGCAGTGTCTATGTGACCAATGACCAGCGTGCAGAAGCCAAAAAGAAAATCAATCTACACCTGGGCTCAGATATAGTCGAAGAAAAATCCTACCAGGACTACACCTGACTCAGCATGGACTTAGATAGTAAATAGGCAACTATTGCACTGTCTGAGCAATTTTTGTTAATTTTTCCTTAACTTCATTAATTTCTATTAAGCTCATAACGCCTGGCAACTCAATCTTGGTTCCCCATCGCAATTCCCTGGCTGTTTTCTCCAGGTATCTTCTTGCGGCAACCTCAAACTTATCCACACAATAATCCAGATAATTATATGGCCCACTTCGTTTTGACCATGTACAGGCGTAGAGACCTATAACCGGAGTACCAACCGCATTGGCAATATGAGCAGGCCCAGAATCAGGCGAAATCACGACATCTACTCGACTCAAAAGCCCTACAAGTTGCTGCAAAGTATCCTTACCTACAAGATTTGTTAAAGAGCAACTCATGCCGCTCTCAATTTCATCTGCCATATCTTTTTCTTCCTGACTTGGTCCACCACTTAAAATCACCTGCATATCTAGCTGCTCTATTGCGTAATCGGCTATTTTTGCATAGGCATCTGCCTTCCAGTTTCTAAGCATATGACTGGAGCAGGGTGAGATTAATAACACTTTTTTATCCTTACTGACATACTGGTTTGCAAAATCCAAGCCTGTATCAGAAACCGGGAAATCCCATGTCGGCTCTTCCACATCAAGACCCATTGCTCTTGCAAACGACAAGAAACCCTGCACTTGATGCTGTAGTTGCGCAACAGGAACTCTATAATTAATAAACAACTGATGAAAATCCCTTGAACGCTTCTTATCCCAACCTATTTTGACGGGCGACCTAATAAACATACTGGCCAGATTAGCCCTGGCAGCCACCTGCATATGCAAAAGCACATCAAAGACTTCACCTTTCAGAGCACGATACAAATCCCGATAAGCATGCCATCCCTGTTTTTTATCAAACTCGATAAATCTAATTCCCTGAATTTCTAAAATCAGCTTTTTTTCAAACTTGCCACACACCCATGTTATTTCAGTGTCAGGCCAGTTTTTCTGAATCGCTCTAACAACGGGAATAACATGAGTCACATCACCCAATGCGGATAACCGTAAGATACAAATTTTATTAGGTGGAGTGTCGAAGGTAATCTGATCTTTCATACTGGTCACTAAAAAATTATACTTTCTCAGCAAGCTTGTTTCTAAGATTTTCTACTTCATCTTTATGCACCAGAATATAATCTCTTTTCTGTTGGTTATTAAACCCTTCCAATTTACTTATAATATCAATTTCAGTTGGCTTATTTTTATCAGTTGCCAAAAAACAATACTCCAATTCTGAAATCAAATCACACATCTTTTCCAGCCTCTGTTTTTTATCCAAATAATCTGAAGCGTCTTCTTCTGGCAGGTGCCAGATTTCACAAAAAACATAAGGCCTGTAACGCTTGATTGTTTTTTTCAGCCCCCGAAGCACTTCAAGTTCTGCGCCCTCAACATCTATCTTAAATGCACACAACTGGGAAGGAGAAAGCAAATCAAAAAAATCATCCCCCGGCATAGTAAAAACATCACATGAATATTTTTCACCATGATCAAATTGATCATAATCATTCAACGAACCCTTCTTATCAGCTTTTCGAGCCATAAAAAAAGAATGAATACCTTTATTATCTGACAATGCAAATGGCAATATTCTCGCATTACTGAATTTATTTTCCCTGATCAATTCCTGCACATAATAATTACAGAAAGCATTCGGCTCAAACCCCATGTACTCTCTTTTACTATCGATAGATTTAAGCTTTACCAGGTACATACCAATATTGACACCGACATCAACAACTGCACCCTGTTTATTTTTTAAAAAAACAGACAAACAATCTGACATCCATTGATCTGTCGAAACAAGAAGGCCCGAACCCACACCATGGATAACCGGTACCTTGAGGTCCATACCCATATAATTTGTTCGTGCACTTTTCAGACAAAAGCGAGAAACGGGCTTATAAAGCTCGCGTCGTAATTTATTATAAAATCTTTGTAACCCCATCGATCCAACCTGTATTTTACTTACACAATACCTTATCATTAACAACCCAAGTCAATACATCGATCAACCATTAATAGCTGAATTCCGCCCTATATATAACCTATGAATATTCTTATAATTACTGCAACAGATAGTTCTTTTAACAGTTTACGACCTGATTCAGAAATATATATCGGACTAGCACGACAAGGGCACAATGTGACAATAATAACACATGGTGACTCTGAATATGCCCAACGCTTTAGAGATTCTGGCATAGAAACTATTAACGGCCACCCCAAAAGGAAGATATCACTTAAATGCATTAAGTTAATCAGAAATTTACTAAAAAACAGGCATTTTGATATCGTCCTTGCAACTAACTCCAAATCTATTCCCAATGCGGCTTTTGCCTGTATCGGGCTACCCGTCAAATTTATTACCTATAGGGGTACTACTGGTGGACTATATAGACATGACCCCAGTGCCTACCTGACTCACCTGCACCCGAGAGTGGATGGTGTAATCTGTGTTTCAAATGCTGTACGTGAAGATGTTGCCAGCCATATCTGGAAAAACAAAGACAATGTCGTCACTATTCACAAGGGGCATGACCTTTCGTGGTATAACAAATCACCTGCAAATCTCAGCGAATTTGGCATCACAAAAGATGACTTTACTGTAATTTGCGCAGTTAATGCTCGACCAAGCAAGGGTATAGCAATGATGATTGAAGCAGGCAATTATCTTGCTGACATTAAAAACCTGCATCTTCTGCTTGTAGGCCGGGGAATGGACAAGGAGCCCTACAAAACTTTAATTAAAAACAACAAAATGAAAACCCGCATACACCTCACGGGCTATCGTCACGATGCACCTGAGCTCATTGTTGCCAGCGATGTACTTGTACAACCATCGATCAGCGGCGAAGGATTACCCCGGGCAATGATGGAAGCGATGGGCTATGGAACACCTCCTGTCATAACAACAACCGGTGGTGGCAAAGAAGTTATAGAAGATGGCGTAACTGGTTTTGTGGTACCTGTCAAAGACCCTGAAGCCATTGCTGATCGCGTTCGAATACTCTATCAACAACCAGACCTGGTAAAAGCTATGTCTGAACGCTGCAAGGAAAAAATACATTCGGAATTCTCATCGAAAAAAACAGTAGAGAATTACATCAAATATTTTGAATCCATGATTAAAGCCTGAACAATCAATTATTAATTTTGTTTTTAAACTTAAACATCAAAAAATTATACTTATTGAATGTATACTGCATTTGAATAACAGCTATCATAAAACCATGATAACCATCTAGCACCCCAAGACGAAATACATAATGCCTTAGAAACGAAAAAATAGTATGCAGCATAATTTCTAAAAAATTAGTACGTTTACCCTTTTTGTATTGACTCTCTGCCCATGCTTTTGCATAACGATTACGTTTATTAATATACTCTTCCAGGGAATCCATCTGGTAATGCAATAATTTTTGTTTTAAATCAATTTTACTTGCACCGGCACATTCTACAGCCTCATGAACAAAAGCCTCATTATAGTTATAATGATTTTTATTAAACAACCGAACAATTCGATCAGGATGCCAGCCACTATGCTTAATAAACTTGCCGCAAAAACTGGTTAACCGATTTAATCTAAAAACTGTATATTCATCTACGTCTTTAATTGCAGCAATTATCTCTTCACGTAATTTCTCACTAACTACCTCGTCTGAATCCAACGCCAACACCCAGTCATTCGAAGCATAATTCACAGCCAGTTTTTTCTGCGGCCCAAAGCCCTGCCAGTCTGAATTCACAAAAATTCTATCAGTATATTCTTTTGCTATTTCTAAGGTACTATCTGTACTACCAGAATCCACCAGCACAATCTCATCAGCCCATTTTACTGATTCCAGACATTGCCTGATTCTTTTCTCTTCATTCAAGCAAATTATTGTAACTGTAAGTTTATTACTCATAATGCCTTTATTTTCTATGCTAGAATCCGGTGCATTGAAACAACTATCATTAGTCAAGTCAATGAACCGCTATCTCTTCTTCGCCACCCAGCTCTACTGCTATTCAATTTTACGACCGTTACAGGAAGCCATACGTCGCCGTGGCGATACTGTCGCATGGTATTTGTATAATATTCCTGACCTGTTAACTGAAGATGAAATATTACTTGAATCTGTACAGGCTGTTCAGCACTACAATCCTGATGCAGTCTATGCACCCACTAACTGGGTACCTGATTTCTTCCCAGGCGTAAAAGTTCAGGTCTTTCATGGTTTCGATGCTGGCAAGCGTGTCGGCACTCGCCAGGAGCATGCTCGTATCCGAGGTATTTATGATCTCTACTGTACCCAGGGTCCCAGTACAACCCGGGTATTTGAAGCCAAAGCTGAACAATATAAGCATTTTAAAGTCACTGAAACCGGCTGGACCATGCTTGATACTTTATTCCAGCCCGAAGCTGAACCCACTTTACGGGACAGGCTAGCAACAGACAAACCAGTCATTCTGTTTGGCTCTACTTTCAGCCCCACCTATTCAGCAGCCAGAATACTGGCACCGACGATTCAAAAACTGTCACAAACCGGTCGTTGGCACTGGTTAATCAACCTGCACCCCAAAATGGATTCGGATATTGTCACGACTTATCAAAACATGCAAAACGAGCATTTAACATTTTTTGACAAAAATCATGACACGATGCCATTGTTGCGTACTGCCGATGCCATGCTCTGTGATACATCATCATTCTTACTGCAATTCCTACTCCTGAACAAACCTGTCGTGACATTCAATACTGCTACGCCAGGCCCCCATGTAATTGATGTGCACAACATAGAGGATATTGAACCGGCTATAGAGAAAGCTTTAAATCACTCCCCCGAGCTTATGCAGTCAATCAGGACATTTGGTGATGACCTACACCCCTACCGTGATGGTAAATCGTCAGAGCGTGTGTTACAGGCAACCGATGATTTTATTGCCAACTATATGGGCAAACTCAAGCCCAAACCTTTTAATCTGTGGCGTAAAATTCAGATGCGTAAACGCATGAAATACTATCACTGGTAAATCAGTCTAATAAACGATATTCACAGCCACAATACGGGCATTTACCCCGGCCTTTGGCATCAAAGGCAATAAACACCTGGGGGTGGGAATTCCATAAGCTACTACCCGGCAACGGGCAGTGTACTGGCATGTCATTCTTGGTAACATCAATAGCGTCTTTCAAATTTGGCTGTGCAAGACCTGATTGAGTTGCAGTATTTGGATTCGGCATAGTTGCTCTCCAGTAATTAAGCCAAGATCATATAATCATTACACCTATGACTTAACCAGGGTCAGCCATTCAGGGTGAACATGATGTCGACCGTGCACCACATCAAAATACAGGGTCTGTAATTTTTCAGTCACCGGCCCACGACTACCATTACCAATAATACGATTATCCACTTCACGTATGGGCGTAACTTCAGCCGCTGTTCCGGTGAAGAATGCTTCATCTGCAATATACACTTCATCACGGGTAATTCGTTTTTCTTTCACATTGATACCCAGTTCAGATGCCAGGGTAAAAATAGTATTACGAGTAATACCATTTAGTGCCGATGTCAGATCCGGTGTATAAATCACACCGTCTTTTACCAGGAAAATATTCTCACCACTGCCTTCCGCAACATAACCTTCATTATCGAGTAACATGGCTTCATCATAACCATCACGTAAGGCCTCCTGCAAAGCCAGCATGGAGTTAATGTAATGACCATTAGCCTTGGCCTTACACATACTGATATTGACATGATGACGTGTGTAAGAAGATGTTCGAATGCGAATACCATTCTCCAGGTTCTCTTTACCCAGGTAAGCACCCCATTCCCAGGCCGCTACCATAACATGGGTCTGTAAATTATCTGCTCGCAAACCCATACCTTCAGAACCATAAAAGCACATGGGTCTTATATAGGCACTCTCCAGGTTATTCTCACGCACGGCCATGCGCTGAGCTTCATTTATCGTGTCTTTATCAAAGGGCATATTCATACCCATGATATGGGCTGAATCAAATAACCTGTCGGTATGAGCCTGCAGGCGAAATATCGCGGTGCCCTGTTCTGCGCGATAGGCACGCACCCCTTCAAAAACACCCATACCATAATGCAGGGTATGTGTTAACACGTGAATTTTTGCATCACGCCAGGGAACCAGTTCCCCGTCAAACCAGATTACACCATCGCGATCAGCCATGGTCTGCATAAGCAATTCTCCTAAACCTGCTTACCGGGATCATCACCCAGCAACTGTTGCCAAATTTGTTTTACTTCGTTACGTTGTTCAGGAAACTCATCATCATTCAGTGACGATGACTGCTCCTGTAAGGCCCGTTGATGACTACGAGCCCTGTATAATCCAAAAATTTCGATTAACCGGTCTGCCTGCCCTGGCTGCAGACAATTATGTTGCTGCAAAGCCATTAATAACTGCCGTGTTGCAGTCTGCTCAATAATAGATGGATGCTGTTCA